>NZ_JAUBRN010000012.1:0-127422 GCF_036701875.1 Microcoleus sp. MON1_C5
AAGTCTCTCTTGATGTTGACCATATCAATTCGATTAGTCATTTATTACTTAAAGCATAAAACTGTGCCTATTACTAGCTGAAATATGTTTGTTCCTTGCAGGCGTGCTATCGATAGCATACCACAACTGTGCAATGCCAAAATTTTCCCAGCCGTTGATTGAAGGTTCTCCGAGACGATCGACTCATTTGACATCTAAATTATCAGCGATCGTCTGAAAACAGGATGATCGGCAGCAACTGAGCTAAAACATCTAGCGCTAAACTGCTAGAGAACTGACAAGCTTACCCCGCACGAGTTCAAGTGGATTTGATTGTGGTCAACCGTCTTGCTCAATCCCAAAGCCTTTACCTGCGAAAACACGCCGAAAATCCGATCGACTGGTGGGCCTGGTGCGACGAAGCCTGATAAAGGGCTCGGAGGGAAAATAAAGCGATTTTTCTGTCAATTACTCTAGCTGCGACTGGTGTAGGGTGATGGAAGGTGAAGCATTTTGCGATCGGGCGATCGCAAGCTGTAAAATACCTTGAGCATCCTCTGAACCGTAAACTTGACTGATTTGAGCTTCATGAGTTGCCATAACGAGTTTCCGATAATTTCCGAAATTATTTCTCTCATACATATAACCGCAGTTAAACCGCAGGTAGGAATAGGTCGCGGATTTCAACACCCTTTTAAGAACAGGCAAGATGCCTGTTCCACAACAGAGTCTACTTATTGTGGAACAGGCATCTTGCCTGTTCCCGATAGAGGTACAAAATACCAATAACTAACCCAAAGTATACATCCAGCCATCCCTCGCGCAAATCCTCACAATTCCGTCCCAAACTACAGGCGTCGCCTCAAATGACAAACCCGGCTTAAATCTCCCCGATTCTATTACTTTCAAACGGTAAAACTCGCCTTTAGCATTTCTCAAAGCATTCTCATCCCCAGACTTCGCTCGTTCCCAATTCAAATTGAACAAATAAACACCGTTGTATCCGGCACTTATCAGCTTATTGCCATCGGTAAAAATCGGAGTCGAAATTGAAGAGCCAATTGCTTTTTTAAATACTATTACCGGAGTATCGTAAGACTGGTTTCGCCAAGGCACAGAAGTTTTTTTACCTGTAATCATATCTTGGGAACCGATGTACAAATTGCCGTCGATCGCGTTGGTGGCAAACAGCGCCGGAAACTCCCCTGAATTGTACTCGTCATTCAAAGCCACCGAGCCAATTATCCCCCCTTCCCAGCTAGAAAGGCGGCGATTTCCCGTCGGCAAAAACCATTCGACACTGGCATTCGGTTCTTTGTTGGGATTTAGCTTCAGCACGCCGCCGTTGCCCTGAATGTATTGTTTTTCAATGGCACAAAACACTTTTTCCGATTTAGAAATTACAGCACTTCCGTCCAAATCTGAACCTGTATAGAAATCCCAGACTATCTTTTTAGTTTCAATGCTAATACCGTAAATATGACCGGAACCAGCAGCTATAAATATTCGATCTTTGAGCCTTGATGGTGATGATTCCGCGACCAGGTTTCCCCTGTGCTTGCTGATATCTCCTGCTGCATAAAGCTGTACTTCCGACAAGATATTTGGCTGCTTGATTCCTTGTTTAATTTTGGCTTGGCTTGTGGAACTATCGAGAAAATAGCCGATCGCATTTTCCCCCGCATTGAACAAAACGCCACCGCCGAGGTCCAAAGCGCTACTGTCATTATCCCGGCTGTAGCTGGGCGTTTTCCTGATGTCCAATTTCCAAAGTTCCTTGCCAGTTCTAAAAGATATTGCCCTAAAACTCGGCACTACTTTTTTGCCACCCCCGCCACTGCGGCTGCCTTGCAAAATCACAATTCTGTTTTCAGCGCTCGCTTTTTCATCGATATAAATCGTTGATGAACCTTTGATTATATCATCAAATTTATAGCGCCAAACTTCTTTATTAGTAGCAATATCTATTTTCCGCAAATTGTGGTCATAAGCACCTATAATTAAATAAGTTTTTCCCCCGTCTCTGGTAATTGTCGGCTGTCCAGTCCAACCGGCACCGCTCCAAACTACAGACCGCCTTCCCAGAAAAGTCCGTCCGCTACCGAGTTGAAATTTGTCGATTAATTTCAAGCTTTTCGGAACACCTCGACCGTAGAAGCGGCGCTTGTCGTTACCTAAAAAGGTCGGGACTAATAATTCTATTTCTGGGTCTGCTTTCGCCAGAAAATTGTTAAGATTCGTTTCTAATAAAGCTTGGTCCGAATATTCAGTTTGGTACAGTTGGGAAACAGTAGGAGGAACTGCCGCGCTCAGCAAAAATTGTCCGAGCCGTTGATTGAAGGTTCTCCGAGATGATAAACTCATGTTAGATCGAGATACTCAGCCATAATATTAAAACATGATTATCGGCAACAACTCAACTAAAACATCTCACGCTACACTACGAGAGAAATAACAAGCTTACTGAGTACGAGTTAAAGTATATTTGATTATGGTCAACCGTCTTGCTCAATCCCAAAGCCTTTACCTGCGGAAACACGCCGAAAATCCGATCGACTGGTGGCCCTGGTGCGACGAAGCCTTAGAAGCGGCCCGGAGCGAAAATAAACCGATTTTCCTGTCAATTGGCTACTCTAGCTGCCACTGGTGTACGGTGATGGAAGGAGAAGCATTTTCCGATCGCGCGATCGCCGAATACATGAATTCGCACTTTATACCCGTAAAAGTCGATCGCGAAGAACGCCCGGATATCGACAGCATTTATATGCAAACCTTGCAAATGATGACCGGTCAAGGCGGTTGGCCGCTCAACGTTTTTCTCACTCCCGACGAGCGAGTTCCCTTCTACGGAGGCACTTATTTCCCTGTAGAACCGCGCTACGGGCGGCCGGGGTTTTTAGAAGTTTTGCAAGCAATTCGCCGCTTTTACGACACAGAAAAAGGCAAAGTAGAATCCTTCAAAGCAGAGATTTTAGGCAACCTCCAACAAACGGCAGCGCTGTCAGGAGTAACGGCCGAATTAAATCGCGAAATCTTTCAAAAAGGCTTAGAAATCAACACCGGAATTGTTGCCGGCCACAACCCAGGCCCCAGTTTTCCGATGATACCTTATGCTGAGCTAGCACTGCGGGGAACCCGATTTAATTTTGAATCAAAATACGACAGCAAACAAGTCTGCACTCAGCGCGGATTAGACTTAGCATTGGGCGGCATTTACGACCACGTAGCAGGCGGATTTCACCGCTACACGGTTGATGCGACTTGGACTGTGCCACACTTTGAAAAAATGCTTTACGACAACGGTCAAATTGTTGAGTATTTAGCGAATTTGTGGAGTGCGGGAATACAAGAGCCTGCTTTTGAAACTGCGATCGCGGGGACAGTAGAATGGTTGAAGCGGGAAATGACCGCGCCAACAGGCTATTTTTATGCCGCACAGGATGCTGACAGCTTTAACACTTCTGAAGAACTTGAACCGGAAGAGGGAGCATTTTATGTCTGGACTTATGCCGAACTGGAAGAACTGTTAACTGCTGAGGAATTAACGGAAATTAAAGCACAGTTTACTGTTAGTCGCAACGGCAATTTTGAAGGTCAAAATGTATTGCAGCGCCGCCATCCGGGAAAACTGAGCGACACGGTAGAAACGGCTTTGGCTAAACTATTTGCTGTTCGCTACGGTGGCAATCCCGAGACTGTAAAAACCTTTCCGCCAGCCCGCAACAATCAAGAAGCTAAAAACGACACTTGGCCGGGTAGAATTCCCGCAGTTACGGACACGAAAATGATTGCTGCTTGGAATAGCTTAATGATTTCGGGTTTAGCCCGCGCTGCGGCTGTTTTTGGAAATTTGGAATATTTGGAATTAGCTGTGAAAGCTGCTAATTTTATTTTAGAAAATCAGTGGACGGATGGCCGATTTCAACGGTTGAATTATGACGGACACTCTGCTGTAACCGCGCAGTCGGAAGATTATGCTTTGTTTGTGAAAGCTTTGTTGGATTTGCATCAAGCGAGTTTGACTTTAGGAAACGGCGAAGAAGCAAAACAGTTGCCGAACTCTCAGTTTTGGTTGGAGAAAGCTGTGCAGGTGCAAGAAGAGTTTGATGAGTTTTTGTGGAGCGTGGAATTGGGAGGGTATTACAATACTGCTAAGGATGCTAGCGGAGATTTGTTGGTGCGGGAACGCAGCTATATAGACAATGCAACTCCGGCGGCGAATGGAATTGCGATCGCCTCTTTGGTTCGTCTCGCACTGCTGGGCCCGAATTTAGAATATCTCGATCGCGCCCAACAAGGTTTGCAAGCTTTCAGCAGTATTGTACAAGATGCTCCGCAAGCTTGTCCGAGTCTACTTTCGGCGATCGACTGGTATCAGCATTCTACGCTGATTCGCACGTCACCAGACCAGATTTCCGGGTTGATTTCGCAGTATTATCCGACTGCTGTCTGTCAGATTGAGGCTGATTTGCCTGAAGGTGTTATCGGGTTAGTCTGCGAGTGTTTAACTTGCAAAGAACCGGCGAAAACTCAAGAGCGGCTGTCGGAGGAAATTTTGCAAAGTCAAACGCGAGTTTAGCACCAATACTGTCTATATTATTGAACCGCGAAGACACCAAGGACGCGAAGGAAGAAGGAGGAAGCAGAAGGAAGAAGTAGATTATCTTTTACCGGGAAGGAATCGCATCTTCAGTCTGCCCCTTAATCTTCCAAAATCTCAACCAAATCTTCCATCGTCACGTCGAAGGCGCGGGCGATTTTGTAGACAGCAGAAATATCGGCCGTGTTCAAAGCATCGCGCTGAACGTAGCTTCTAACAGTGTTGTAATTCACTCCCGATAGATCGACCACTTCTTTAAACGTCCAACCCTTTTGCTCAGCTAGTTCTCGAATCCGCAGTCTAACGTAGCCCATTAGTGCGATCGCCCCTACTATTCCAAAAACTCGACCAAATCTTCAATCATTACGTCAAAAGCAAGGGCGATCTTCTGAACGGCGCTAAGGTCAACCGTATTCATGCCGTCATCCCGTCTAGCATAACCCTTAACCGTGTTGTAATTAACCCCAGAGCGATCGGCGACATCTTGCAGCGTCCAGCCCTTTTCTTCTGCCAATTCTCGAATCTTTAGTCTAACTCGCCCCATTTTGCCCTTGACAACAGGTTAGTATTAACCTTAAATATCAGAATAACTCAAAACGATCGCCCTCCTAGCCTGGAAAACTTAAGGGCGATCGCCTTTTCTACCACACCCCACGAACGTGGGGAAGGATTACCCTATGATACCAACATCAAAGCCCAAATTAAACACTCATCCCTGGTGTATCGTGCGGCAATTGCCAAATATGCAGCGATTGGTTGTGGCTAGGTTGCACCGCCGGGGCGATGCTGAGGGATATATGCAAATTTTACGGCGGTTGTTGCCGGCGGCCAAACACGCGATCGTATTTGATACGACTGGGGCGGAGAAATTGCCAGAAGTTCGATCGGCTAATTGCGAGCGAATGCTGTAATCGATGGGAGCGAGATCCTTTTTTGTTTTAACTGGAAAACCGATAAATAGAAAAGAGCGATCGCTCTTTCCTGACAAAAAGTAAGTAGGTCGCTCTCATTAAAAGTAAAACGTTCTTCTGTCAGATACCCCACTTCTTTAAGAAGTCGGGTATCTAAGTATTTTATTTTTTTAGGTTGCCTTTTTTAGCTTTAAATTATTAAGAATCTCCATGCAGCTAACACTTAGCGATTAGCAAATTACAATATAAGCAGTTTTTATATTGACTCTGTAATATTTATTAACTATAATTACCAGATCAGAAATAATAAAATTGTTACGCCTAACAGTTTTCCCCAAATAACAGCTAAACTATTCTAACGTTTGCGCGTCCCCAGCGTCGCAGGCTCAACCTATAGCTGTTAAGGATTCGTCCTGATTCACAGGAGCAAGATTTTAAAATATGCATCTCAGCGAACTGACTCACCCAAACCAATTACACGGCCTCTCGATTCATCAACTCGAACAAATTGCCCGACAAATTCGAGAAAAGCATTTAGAAACTGTAGCCGCTAGCGGCGGCCACCTCGGCCCAGGATTGGGTGTAGTCGAACTGACCTTAGCACTCTACCAAACACTCGACCTCGATCGCGACAAAGTTACCTGGGATGTCGGCCACCAAGCTTATCCTCACAAATTAATCACCGGCCGCTACAACCAATTCCACACCCTGCGCCAAAAAGACGGCGTTGCAGGCTATCTCAAGCGCTGCGAGAGCAAATTCGATCATTTTGGTGCCGGTCACGCTTCTACAAGCATTTCCGCAGCATTAGGAATGGCGATGGCGCGCGACCTCAAGGGCGAAAACTTTAAAACTGTAGCAGTCATCGGCGACGGCGCATTGACTGGCGGCATGGCACTCGAAGCGATCAACCACGCGGGGCATATGCCGAAAACCAATTTGTTAGTTGTGCTCAACGACAACGAGATGTCAATCTCGCCCAACGTCGGCGCAATTACCCGCTATTTGAACAAGATGCGACTCTCGCCGCCGGTGCAGTTTCTCAAAGATAACTTAGAGGAACAATTCAAACACATTCCTTTTGTCGGCGAAACTTTTACTCCTGAAATGGAACGCCTCAAAGAAGGGATGAAACGCTTGGCAGTCTCGAAAGTTGGAGCAGTAATTGAAGAATTAGGCTTTACTTACATGGGCCCGGTAGATGGACACAATTTGGAAGAGTTAATTGCCACTTTCAAACAAGCTCATACCATTCAAGGGCCGGTGTTGGTTCACGTGGTGACGGTGAAGGGCAAAGGATATGCGATCGCCGAAAAAGACCAAGTAGGATATCACGCCCAAAATCCCTTTAACTTAGCCACCGGCAAAGGCATTCCCTCCACTAAACCCAAGCCTCCAGCTTACTCGAAAGTCTTTGCCCACGCCCTGGTAAAGCTAGCAGAAGATAATCCCAAAATTGTCGGCATTACCGCTGCAATGGCAACCGGAACAGGTCTGGATAAACTGCATGAAAAACTGCCGAAACAGTACATTGATGTCGGGATTGCCGAACAGCACGCCGTGACTTTATCCGCTGGTTTAGCCTGCGAAGGAATGCGCCCGGTTGTGGCAATTTACTCGACCTTTGTGCAGCGGGGATATGACCAAATAATTCACGATGTTTGCATCCAAAACTTGCCAGTTTTCTTCTGTTTGGATCGCGCCGGCATTGTCGGTGCTGACGGCCCCACTCACCAAGGAATGTACGACATTTCTTTCTTGCGGTGTCTGCCAAATATGACAATTATGGCGCCAAAAGATGAGGCAGAATTGCAGCGGATGATAGTCACCGGAATCAACCACACCAGCGGCCCGATCACCATGCGTTACCCGCGCGGCAACGGTTACGGCGTGCCTCTGATGGAAGAAGGTTGGGAAGAGTTGCCGATCGGCAAAGCCGAAATTCTCCGCAACGGCGACGATTTGCTGATATTGGGTTACGGTTCAATGGTTTATCCGGCAATGCAAACCGCCGAGATTCTGAGCGAGCACGGCATTGAAGCAACTGTGATCAATGCGCGTTTTGTCAAGCCTTTGGACACCGAATTAATCTTGCCTTTAGCACAGCGAATCGGCAAAGTTGTCACAATGGAAGAAGGCTGTTTGATGGGAGGCTTTGGTTCAGCAGTAGCCGAAGCTTTGTTGGACAATAATGTTGTTGTTCCAGTGATGCGGTTGGGTGTACCCGATACATTGGTAGATCATGCAACGCCTGAACAATCATTTGCCAGTTTGGGATTAAATCCGTCGCAAATGTGCGATCGCATCTTAGCAACCTTCAGCCGCAAACAGTCTCCTGTTAGCGTGTAAATAGCTAGAAGGGTAGGGTGCGCTAGGCGCACCTTACCATTCGAGACTAATCCTAAGAAATACCCGATCTATGACAGTGTAATAAAACGATCCCGCAAGTCCGATGGTGTCACATTCAGAACTCTACCTAAAATTTGACCGCTTGAAGCTATTTGAATCGTAGTAGCGTCATAACTACCATTTCGATCTAGATCATAGTCGGCTACAGAAATTTTGCCTTCTTGAGGAAATCTCCCCGAAACAAAGCTAATATTTCGCAATGGCATTGAATAGGTGGTTAGTCTGAGACTGGCCTCAGTTATACCGTTAGTCAGACCAATTTTATCAAGAGACTTTTCAAAGTCTAGAATGGTATCCCACGCCTGTACACTACTGTTAGGGTTACGTTTTGGATCTCCTAAAACAATATCCGTTCTTAGGACGAACACATCACTACCCGTTCCCCCTTTATAAAGAGTGTAACCCAAGTCGCCGCTCAGAGTATCGCTACCTGCACCTCCATCTAATAAATCATCACCTCGACCGCCATTCAAAATGTCGTCTCCGTCACCACCCACGATATAATCATCACCAAGACCGCCAATGAGAGAATCTCGACCAACTTCGCCGTATAAATCGTCTTCGTCTCTACCGCCTTGCAAGTTGTCATTGCCATCACTACCGAATAAAATATCTTTACCAGCATTTCCGTTGATGATTTCACTCTCAAACGAGCCTCTGATTGTATCATTGCCATCTAAGGCCAGAACACCTCCAGGGAACTGAACCATCAAACCAGGAAGGACTGTAAAATTATCAGGATTAGGAGTCAAGTTGAAAGTATTTGCCATAATTGATTTCAGAAAGATTCAATTAAACCAATAAATATAGTACCATCTGACACAAGGGAGAAAAAACAATGACTAACGTGAAACCGAATCACACTGTGCGGCGGGGAAGATTGTTCCCAGAAATTCAGTGGTCCGAAGAAAAAAAAGCCCAGTGGCGGGCTGAAAGAGCGGCATTTCGCAAGCGTTGCAAAGTAATTTTCGATCGCCTTAAACCAGAATTTATTGACACTCACTACAACTGGTACATGGCGGTTGAACCCGATAGCGGGGAATATTTTATCGACAAGGATGATATGGCGGCTACCAAAATGTGTCGCCAGAAACACCCAAACGCTATCCCCTACCTTTTCCGCATCAACAATACAGGGGCGTGCGGCTCAATATGATTGAAGGAAGATTTGGTGATGAGGAGGAGCTATTTTTTGAAGTTGAATTGATTGCTAATAACGGCTTAGAATTACCTGTTGATGCTCTGCTAGATACAGGTTTTTCTGGCTGGTTAGCAATGGACGATCAAGATTTCGAGGGACTTGATTGGATTTATATTAGGCGACAAGAAATGCGGACAGCAAAGGGAGAATTTGATTTCGATCTTTATGCAGGAAAAGTACGCATAGATGAGCAAGAGTTTGACATTCCCGTTCATGTTGGTGACGGAGTACCGGAAATTTTAATCGGCCGCCAGTGGCTGAAAACTCGGCGGTTAGTAGTTGATATGTCTGCGGGTATTTTGACATTGGAAGCGAGTTAAAAGCAAAATGAATTTAAAAAGTTTTGACATAGTAATAGTAGGAGCCGGCCCAGCAGGCGGTCACTGCGCGACAATCCTAGCCAAATCCGGCCACAAAGTCTTGCTGGCGGAGCAAAACGACAATTTTAATAAAAATGACTTTTCTAGCGCCGCCACGCCTCTAGAAACCCTCTCTAAATTCAATTTACCCGAATCGGTTATCGGCAGTTTTTGGCATAAACTTACTATTGAAACTAGCAAAGTCAGTCAAAGTTGGGAGTCTCCCGAAAGCTTGGGAGTTGTTCTCAACTTTGCTAAATTTAGAGCATTTTTGGCCAGCGAAGTTGAGGAATTTGGCGGTGAAGTTTGGCTGGGTTATCGCTACACCGGACATTCACAAACCAAGGGGGAAACTACAGTAGAATTTAAACAGTTATCCAGCGGTCAAATTATCACAGTTAGCACGAAAGTATTGGTGGATGCTACTGGCTTTGCTAGGGCGGTTATGTACGAAAAAGAGAAGGATAAGCCAGCTTTTTTGTCGGGAACCGGAATCGAATATTTAATTGAAGTAGAGCCAGAAGTTTACAATAAATACAGCGGTGATTTAATCTTCTTTTTGGGCGATAAATGGATGCCAAAGGGTTATTCCTGGATATTCCCAATGGAACAGAACAGGCTGAAAGTTGGTGCGGGGCGCATTTTTTTAGATCCGAAAACGGTGAGGCATTTGTCACCGCTGAAAAAATATATTGATTTACTGATTGATGAATATCTGAAGTCTAAAAATTATAAAATTATTGACAAACACGGTTCCACGCTGAAGTACAGCCCTGGTTTGAAGGATATTTATTGCAAGGAAAATAATATAATTGCGATCGGCGATAGTGTCTCGACAGTAAATTTTTTGGGTGGCGAAGGAATTAGACACGGGATGGATGGTGCGGAAATCGCCGGGAAATATATTCAAAGGTATTTGGAGGGGAAAATCTCAGATTTTCGGGATTATGAGACGGAAATGCACCGCAAGTTTGATCGGAAATGGAATATTTCGGAAAGGTTGGCGGTGAGAAAGTATATCGATGATGTTAATGATAAACTGACAGATAAAATGATTTCTTATTTAAAGTATATGAAAACAGAAGATGTTATGGAGATTTTATTTGATTATAAATTTGAGAAAATTTCCCGAGGGTTAGGCGGTTATTTGCAGCGAAAAATCAAGGAATTGATTAATAAATTTCACTTGTAAGGTGGAGCCGTTGATAGATTGTTAATTGAGAAAAAAATCTCGCTGATTGACGCACCTTACTAAGCTAAATTAAGCTAATTTTAAGGCATTTTCGGCGGTGACTTGAATGCGCGGCAGCGACAATAAAGAATCGTCAAAACTGCTAAAATTTAATTGATATGATACACCAAAAGTATATCCACTCGCTCCAATTAAATGCGCTACAATGGGATCGAAATCCCCGTAAGGATAGGCAAAGCATTTAACAGATTTCTCTAATCCCCGTTCCAAGATAGCACGGGATTTGACCGCCTCCCGCACAATTTCTGTCGGCGACAATGCAGTAAGAGGTTGATGAGTAGCAGACATAGAACCGAATTCAATCCCTGCATCCCGCAGTTGCAAAATTTCCGGCCATCCCATTAACGGCACTTCTTCAAATTCGGCTTTTTCCCAACTATTTGTCTTGCCTATTGACTCCGCTACAAGAAAAACAGTTCCTGTAAAATCAAAGCGTTTTAGCACAGGCCAAGCATATTGGAAAAAGTCGAGATAGCCACCATCAAAAGTCATCAATACAGCTTTACCGGGTAAAGGAGTTTTAGCCAGTTTCGCGCTTCGCCAATTTTCCCAACTCGCACTGTAATAACCATGATCTTTGAGATTGTGTAACTGTTGTTCAAAAATCTGGGGCGTAACTGCGTCTAAACCGTCAGGAGAAATGCGGCGGTACGAGAGAATCGGGAGTTTTTGTGTAAGGCTATGATTGTCAAAAACTTGAGGTTTCACCGAGTGAGAAACTTCCCGATAAGAAGATTTTGAGCCAATGATTTCCGGTGCGTAAAATACTTGCTTTGGAAACTCGTTTTCTGGGGGAATTTGCCTTGTCGGTTCCCCAACGTAAAATACTTGCTTTGGAAACTCGTTTTCTGGGGGAATTTGCCTTGTCGGTTCCCCAGCGATTGCTGCGGCTGACTCGATTTCCTGCAGCGCCGCCGCCGGGAGTGAGGCGCGACGGCTGACACTCGTCCCGATCGCACCCGATCGCCTGCCGAATATCACCGCATTTTGGGGATAAATGCCCCCAGCACCCGGTGCATTCAACCAGTCGGGCAAATTAGACCTTTGTTGAGCACAAGAGGCTAAGCGCGATCGTAGCCATTGCTTGCCGTTGAGTCGTTTTCCCAGCAAAGCTTCTCGCACGGCGGCGACGCACAACTCAAAACCCATATTTCGAGTAATTGTCGATCGCAATTTTTGAGCTGAAACAAAATTATTTTCCACCGCAACAGTTACAATACCGACACCCACGCCGCCTACTTTCACCAGCACGTCTATTTCAGAAAGCTCAACTTTTATATTAGCAAATCCCTCGCTAATTTCTAAGACTATCAATTTTTTTCCGAGGGTAATTGTTGAGACTTCCTCAGCTATTTCAGGCTTGTAGAAATCCTCCAAATGCCAATGCGGACGCCCCCATAATTCTTGCAGAAATAGCGTCCAGTCATGTTTAGGGTGCAATGGTTCCAGCAAAGTTTCCCACAATTTATTGCCTTTTTCACAGCGATTGCGTTGAAAGAAGCGATCGAGAATTTGCCAAGCAAACTGGGCTGCGATCGCATCCGCCAAAACCGCAGCCGCAACCATGCAGTCGCAAATCGGCAATTCAATAATACCGAGTTTAATTCCTTCTAGTTGGATCGTACAGCACAGGCGATCGCATATTTGCCAAGCGTAAATATCCGAAATTGGTTCGGTCACTTCCACCGTAACTTTCCAGGCCATTTCCTCCTTGACTCGCTGAATTTTATCTAAAATATATCTGATTTCATTGCGAGTGAAAATTTTATGATATTTGTGAACGTTACTACTTTTGACATCTCTCTCAATTCCTTTGTGCCAAGGTAGATTTAAACTGAGCTTCGCGGCTTTTTCTTGATAGTTAACGAGCATTGTACTGTCATATTCAATGCCCATGAAATTACAAATTTCTCCTAAAATTTGTGTTTTGTTATCTACAAGATCCTCATACTTAACTAATATATGATGGGATTTATTAATATATTTGTGGCTAGTTAACATCGCGTGTTCCCACCGATCGATACAGTGGTTTAAATCCCAACCAACGCCCCACAATTCGTTAAAACTCCTAGTAGCCTCATACATAGAAGCTATTGTATCCATACCGTTTCGCAAAATATGTATGAATTTCGCATCCGGCAAAAAGCGCTGTATGTCATCAATAAAATATATGTGTTCCGGCGTTTTTTCCAACCAAATGCTTTTTTTTTGTTCAGCAGCCAAACCATCCAAAACTCTCACAAACCAACTAGCTTTAGCTTCCACAGTTTGGCTGTCATCAAAATCTTTCAAAAGTTCAGGACGTTTAATCTCATCCTTAAAAAAAGCTTCCATTCTACCTGGCAACTTTCCCGCAAACTGATCGTACAGCAAATAGTGAAAAAACTTAGATTCCGGAAAAGAAATAACTTCTGGATGAGCCGCTAACAAGCTTTGAAGAATTGTTGTGCCACTGCGAGGCGAGCCTACGAGAAATATGCGTTTCATAACATTTTGCCATTAATTATAATTAACCGTAGATTTTGAGGTGGGTTGGGTTTCGTTCTCAGAACCCAACCTGCCAATTCTAACTCCAAGTAAAATCCTGTTTTAACAAATCAGAAAGTTCCTGATTGTAAGGTTGGAAATAATCTGTCAATTGTTGTTCGATTGCTGCTGGTATTTTGCTGTATTCCTCGATCGTATTCATCTCATATTCTTTACTGGCGATCGCACTAATATCCAAGAAATCTAATACTTCCGAAAAAACTTTGTCTGCATTTGCTTCAAAATCTTCGCTCTTGAGAATTAGCAACTGTTCCCTCGGAAAATAATCTAACCAATTCCTGATTTGTTCAACATAAACTCCTCGCGACAAATAAGAATAATGTTGGTGGTTGAAACTGTAATAACTTTGATCGGCTTTGATCTTTTCAATTTCACCTTTTAGGCGATCGGGTTCGGAAGCGATCGCCTTTTGAAAATCCAGCTTTTCGCACCCGATCGCCACTTCTAAATGATAGTGCAGCCAAGCTCGCTTGACCGGGTTTCGCAGCATTACAATCAGCTTAACATCTGGGAAACACTTGTAAACCCGCTCGGCCACCAACGGATGATAAATATAGTAAGGAGTCATTTCCCACAGCAACACCTTCTCATCCGCCACACTGCGCGTCAACTGCTTGCTGTACCAATCAACGCCACGCTCAAAATTCAAATCAAAAAAGTGAATGTTGCGGGAACCCTCTTTGATAATTTGCAAGTGGTTTGCGAGATAGCCGGATAGAGGTTCCGTGCCGCACTTTTGAGCGCCAATAATTAAAAAGTCTGGTTCCTGCTTATTTTTTAACTGAGTCGAAATCTGGGCATAGGCGGGATTCTCCTTATTTAATGCGTGAACTTTATAGGCTGGTTCTGGTAAATCCGCAACCTGCATTGTGCCATCAAATTCCCAGCGGTAGGGCGGACAAAGAATCGTTTTTTGGTTGACAGTCGATCGCACGTACAGCGGATAAGTGTGCCAATGATAATCGTAGGCGTAAGCCAAACTCTTCTCGTAAACCCCAGGATTCACGTAATACTGACCGTTTCCTAAATCCAGCCTGTCTACGTGCAGGCGGATTGTGCCTTTACCTTCCGCCAGCGGCAGCAATCTGCCCATTTGATTAGTATTAGTCTCAAAACAACTTTGACCGTCTTCCCGGCTGATTGTCACGCCAAAAATAGCAGCCGAAATTGGCTTCGGTACAGAATAATGAATTTCCACAGTAATAGGATCGCCACTGTTTATCTCATCATCCGGCAACACTTTAACATCCGTAATTTCTACTTCCAAAGAACCGAAGCGATTGTCATTGATTCGCAGTTGCGAACCTGTACTCGTCACTTCAGGGGGAAGCATGGGAGTGCGTTTTTCGGTTGGTGGGCGCATTTCCGACAAATACTGACCGACTACCACTTCTGGTTCCCCGTAAGCCACGATTTCACCTGATTTCAGCCACAAAGCCCGATCGCACAGTTTATGAATTTGCGTCGCGTTGTGAGAAATCAAAACAATCGCACATCCTTGAGCCTTAAACTCCGAGATTCTGTTCAAACATTTAGTTTGAAAAGCCACATCACCAACCGACAAATGTTCATCAACTAACAGCACTTCTGGATCAGTGTGCACCGCCACCGAAAAAGCCAGCCGCATTTGCATCCCGGTACTGTAAGTCCGCATCGGACTATCAATAAACTGTTGCAATTCCGCAAATTCAACAATATCATCAAACCGGCGCGCCGCTTCCCGACGAGTCAAACCGGCCACCACCGCACCCACAAACACATTTTCTCTGCCCGTTAAATCAGAGTGAAAACCCGCACCCAAATCCAACAAACCGCCAATTCTGCCATTAACTTCAATAGTTCCTTCTTGAGCGTGGCCGATACCGCCGATAATTTGCAGCAGCGTCGATTTTCCTGCGCCATTCTTGCCGAGAATTCCCAGCATTTCCCCGGGAGAAACCGTGAAATTGATATCCCGCAGCGCCCAAAAACGCGCCTGCGGTTTCATCTGCCGAAAACCCGCCAAAGCTGCCTGCATAATCGTATAAGGTCGATCGGCAGAGTAGCGGTTGAAACGTTTCCCCAAACCCTTGACCACAATAGCTTGACGCATTTACAATTCCTCCACAAAAGTATTGCTTTGCCGTCTAAAAATTCCCAGTCCGATCGGCAAAAGAGCAGCCACAACCAAGCTAACAATTAACAGTGCCAGCCAATCCGGCTGCGTACCCTTGAGCAGTATGGTGCGGTAGGCTTCAAGCAGTGGCACCATGGGATTTAACTGATAAAAAGGCTGAAATTCTTTCGGGACGCTGTTGAGGTCGTAGAAAATCGGAGTCAGGTAAAACAGCATCTGCAAAACTACGCCCAAAGTGTGCTGAGTATCGCGAAAAGTGACATTCAAAGCGGCGAGGGGATAAGCCAAACTGACTGTCAAAATAAACTGAATAACCATCAGCAGCGGCAACACAAACAGCACTGAACTCGGCTGAACGCCATCAATTGCCAGAAAGATAATTAACACCGGCAAAGCTAACAGAAAGTGAATTAGCCCCGTCATAGTCGTAACTACCGGCAAAATTGCCGTGGGAAAATTAGGCTGTCTGATTAGCGCTTTATTGTTGGTAATTAATCCCGTTGCTTGAAATAATGCGGTTTGAGACCAACTCCAGATTAACAAACCGCTGAAAGCAAAGGAAGAAAATTGCGGAATGTTAATCGGTATAACAGAGCGAAACACAAAGGAAAATACAGCTAACTGCAACAGCGGATTGATTAAAGTCCAAGCAATCCCCAAAGCCGATCGCTTGTAAAGTAATTTCATATCGCGATCGACCAACACCCGCAGCAAATCGAAAAAATGAGCGATTTTGCGCCTGTCAATCAGCTTTGGAACACTTCTCATCGCACACCTCCGGCAACTTCCTGCGGTTCAGACTCTAGCTGCTCTTCCGGCTCTATCTCAGCTAACTGCTGCGCCTGCAACTGCGCTTTTCTGTAAGCAAAAGGACTGTCGAGAGCTCCTAGCAACTCGCTGACTACCAACTTGCGCGGCAGCAAACCCGGATCCCCCAAGCGGCGCACCAGCCACCAACCCAACCAATTAAACATAGCAAATTTCAAAATTTCCCAGCGCGGCACAGTGCGGTTGCGATCGCACGTCAGTAAATAAGCCCCAAAACCGCGCCCGTTATCCTGCAACTGCCGGCTCAAAGCCTCGGCGCTGCGCCGGTGCAGGTGCCACACAAAAGCTCTCGGCTCATAAAAAGTCGAGTATCCCTTCGCCAAAATCCGATGAAACATCTCGATATCCCCACCCCCCCGAGTCGGAGTCCCCACATCCAAAGCAGGGTCAAAATTACCAACTTCCGCGAACACTTGCCGCCGGAAAGCCATATTCGCCCCCACACCGTAGTCGCTCGCCCACAGCAACTGCTGCACAGAAATCTCGCTACCGTTGGTTTTGCGGCGGTCCAGGTGTTGCAGCATTCCGCCGTATATCAGTTCAAATTGCTGTTGCGCCAAAGTTTCCAGTTCGGCGGCCGCCACTAAACCGCTCACGGCCATAATTTCTGGGTCAGCAAAAGCCGAAGCGATCGCCCGCAGCCAACCGCGATCGGGCCGCGCGTCGTCGTCAGTAAAAGCAATAATCTCGTGTCGCGCTTCAGCGATCCCGCGATTGCGCGCCCAGTCTAATCCTGGCCGTTCTTCTTTGACGTAGCGTACCGGCAATCGCGCGACGAATTCAGCGGTGCTGCTGTTTGTAGGAGCGTTGTCTATAACGATTATTTCGCGGTGGGGATAGTCGAGTGCGAGGAGAGCTTCCAGAGCGCCTTTGAGCAAATCTGTGCGATCGCGCGTGCAGATGACAACGCTAATTGACGGCAGGTGGCGATCCGCCACTGCTTCAGAAACAGCGCCGAACTGCTCTCGTAAAGTCGATCGCACTAACTCTTTGCCAAACTGCTCCACAATTGTTTGTCGCACTCGAGCGGCCGAAATTGTTTGTTCCCAGGGATTGTTACTAACATAAGCCCAGCCCAGAGGCCGTCCCCGGTAGCGAACTAAAATGCGAACTCCTTCGTATTGTTCGAGTTGCCGAATCGGATTAATCTGTTCGGCAAACTCAATTTCCATCACTTTTATTGCCATAACTTGCTCCTGAAAATTTTGCAGCGGGCACTCGATAGAAAAGTTTTGAGTTTTGACTTTTAAGTTGGGGGTTGCAATTTCCCAATTTTCCAACTTTTGAGGTTTGAGTTTTTGGTTGAAATTCCCCGAATTAAGTAGATAGGCACGAAAAAACAATATCTTTTAGGGGCGGACTTAGCTAAGGATCGTGAGATATAAGCGAGAAGATGAATGCACTCACCCGTCTGACCCATGTAATGTTTATTTACACCTACCTACTTAGTTATTAATTGCTAACTCGTAACTTTCAAAAGGAACTAAAGGCTTTTCTTCGATCGTTTCAGCAGTGCGGGGCATACCGTTAACCCCGATCGCCCGAGCCAGGGGTTCGGCCAAGTGAAGCGCCAGAATCGAGCGCAAGTGAGCGCCCCGTAGTGGTTCCGCGCCCGCTTGCGGAAAAATGTGGCCGACTGTCAGTTGGTCGTAATACAGGTAAACCCCAGCCGGTCGTTCCGCGTCCAGCAGGCTTTCTGCTGCTTCCCAACCTTGCTGCAAATCGATGTTAATTTCATGTCCCCCCAAATCAGCACGGGCCGGGCCTCCTTGCATAAAACTAGAAATTGCCGATCGACTTTTTAGCTCATCAATCACACCCCGCAAATACCAATAACCGCGCAATTTTGCCCGCAACCACCGCCAAGTTCCCCGCATCCCCAAACTTTCGAGCAAATCCAGAGATTTCCTGACTCCCAGGGCCAGCCAATCCATAACCGCCGGCCACAAAAACGCGATCGCCACCAAAATCTTGTCTACCACAGAATAAGGAGTTTCGTAGTCTTTTATGTGCAGCGTCGGTCTGAGTTCCGGGTGTCGCTGACCAATCAAAACATCCGATCGCCCTTCCTGACGAGATCGGCGGAAAGAGCGATCGAGATTGTTAGTTTCGTGTTCGTAATGATAGCCCACAGCATCCTTTGCTAAAGCAAAAGGTACACCAGCTTTCAGCAAACGCAGCCCAAACTCGTAATCTTCCCCGCCGCAGTTCCCGAAAGCCGAATCAAAGCCATCGAGACGAGCAAACAGTTCTGCATCCAAAGAAAGGTTGCCGCTGAGCAAATCTTGATAAGTAAATCGGTGACCCGGCTGGCTCATCTGATAAAACTTCTCTTCCCACCACGAGCGCACTTCCACGTCAAAAAATCTAGTTCCTCCGTGCAACTTAGGCGGATAGGGGCCCATGACAGCCGATCCCGGACGCTCTCGGTGTACCCGCGCGTGGCTTTCCACCAAAGGCGGCAGCGCTTCGATATCGTCGTCGAGAAACAGCAGCAATTTCCCCGTAGCCGAAGCCGCTCCCGTATTGCGGGCGATCGAAGCACTTCGGCAATTTACCTCAAGCGCCTGCAGTTTAAACGGAGCTTTGTAGTCTTGTAGCATTGCCAAAGTATCGTCAATGCAGCTATCGGCCACTACAATAACCTCGATCAGGTCGATCGGATAAGTCTGCGAGTGCAAAGCATCAAGAGCGCGCCGCAGCGAAGAACTTCGATTGTGGCTGGGAATAATTACGCTAACAGTTGGATTTTCCCTGTTCATATTAGATTAGTATTTGGTATTTGGTAATTGGTATTTGGTATTTGGTATTTGGGAATTTATAAGTGGTGATTAATATTTAAAATCCTCTTACTTCTTCCCTGTCCCCTCAATATCCATTAAATCCCTTACATCCCTTACATAATTCGTTGCCGAACTTCCCTCTTTCTTCTGACTACTGACTAATGACTGCTGACTAATCAAAAAAAGTTCTACCTTAGTTTAATTTTCCCGATTCATCTGTCGAGTCCATCTCAAATCTCAAATCTCAAATTGATTGACTTCCCCTTTAACTTCCTGCAACCGCTTGCGAGAAGAAAAATAAGCCATCGGCCCGCTGATGCACCCCCGCAGTTGAGCCAGAAGTAAATCACTAGGAATACAGCCCGGTTGCTTTCGCAAAGAAGCCAATAATTCAGGAATTTGCTTGTAAAGCAGCCATTCCCAAGCTAATAGAGGCACACTAAATTCTCTGTTGACCACAAATATCCGCGTCCAGAAAGCATAAACTCCGAGTCCGTAGCCTTGGAGCAAGTTGCGCAGTTCTTCCCAAGTGCGCCGATGGCGGTGCCAACTCAAGGCCCTCGGTTCGTAGACGATGCGGTAGCCCGAGCGCAAAATGCGGGCAAACAGTTCGCAGTCTGAACCGCACTTAGCGGGCGTGCCCACGCCCAAAGCTTCGTCAAACAAGCCGATACAGTCGATCAAAGTTTTCCGCAAAGCCATGCTCGCCGAAACCCCCACAGGAGCTACAATCAGCGGATTGCAGTGCGCCCCGTCAAAAACTCGGCGCTCGAAGCCCTGGCCGTATGGGCTGTAGCGCTCGAACCATTCTTGCGCTTCCGTTTCCAGTTCCAAGGGCATCACCAGCCCCGTAACGCACATAACTCGCGAATCTCTGAAATTTCGCAACAGCGAGCGCAGCCAGTTCCGATCCGGGGCCGCATCGTCATCTGTAAAGGCTACGAATTCGTGTTTAGCTTCGCGTAAAGCTCGGTTGCGGGCGGCGCTCTCGCCCGCTACATCTTCGCGCACATAGCGGACTTTTGGGTAATTTTTGACCAATTCACTGCTGGCGTCGGTAGCCGGACAATTGTCAATTACCAGGTATTCCTGACCGTCATCTGGCAGCAGCATCAGCGCGTCGAGACAGCGCCGCAAATCTTCCGGTCGATCGCGGGTGCAAACTGCTACTGTGGCGAGTGGCATAGCCTCCATCGGCCCCCGCTCATCCCATTCTAGAGTGTCGTAGAGCCAGTTTTTCCACAAGTTGTCACCAGCAGCATTCATCAGTGTTTCCCGTAATTCGTCACCGCCCATGCGACCTCCGACTACGGGCAAAAGAGCTTGACCGATCGGTTTTCCGCCCAGTCGAATTAAAATCAAGGCTTTGCGGTAACGCTCCTCAACCGTTATTTCTGGCGGGAGTTTGGATATTTCCAGGTCAAGAATAGCTGTTGCCATTTGAGATTTTAGATTTTAGATTTTAGATTTGAGATTGCGAAAAAATCCTAGATACTCCCTATATTACCGGATGTATTTTAGCCGAAATTGTTTTAGGGGATAGCAACTTCTCAATGTCATACTTGCCGAGCGCCGAGCGCGAATCAAATATCAAGCCTCATTTTTGTTATTGGTTTTATTTATTTTTACTTTCAATGACCCGCTGATGTCAAGTTTTTTCCCAACTGAATTTTTACCCCTGACAACGAGCTATCGTCGAGGCTTGTGTCAATTGCAGGTGTTATTGGCATTAATGGCGCTCTCCCAAGTCTCGCCATTAATGCCACATCTAAAAACCCGATTTTTTCATTAAACCCGGTTTGTGCGATCGCTCCTCATTCCAGCTTTAATTGCGATCGGGTACTATTTTTGACAACATACCAAATAATTAAACACTCTCCCAATTCAAACTTTCGCCAGTAGTAGTTCTCTATCAATCCCAAGCCACTTCTGAGAATATAAAGGCATCTCATAAAATACTCTTTTTTGATAATCAAGCCAAATGCTAAGTAGAACGGCACAAAAAACAATAATATCTTGTCGGGTCTGGTAGGGCGGGTTTAGCTAACCATCACTTCTATACAAGCCACTTTATGAGCGATCTCACCCGCCCTCCCCACATTTTCGCGCCCCAATCAGCACGGGCCGGGCCTCCTTGCATAAAACTAGAAATTGCCGATTGACTTTTTAGCTCATCCACACCCCGCCAATACCCATAACCGCGCAATTTTGCCCGCAACAACCGCCAAGTTTCCTGCATCCCCAAGCTTTCGAGCAAATCCAGAGATTTCCTGACTCCCAGGGCCAGCCAATCCACAACCGCTAAGTCTGCGAGTGCAAAGCATCAAGAGCGCGCCGCAGCGAATAACTTCGATTGTGGCTGGGTATAATTACGCTAACAGTTGGATTTTCCCTGTTCATATTAGATTGGGAATTGGTAATTGGGATGTGGTATTTGGGAATTTATAAGTGGTGATTAATATTTAAAACCCTCTTACTTCTTCCCTGTCCCCTCAATATCCATTAAATCCCTTACATCCCTTACACAATCCGTTGCCTAAGTTCGCTCTTCCTCCTGATTACTAACTAATGACTAATCAAAAAAACTTAGACCTTAGTTTAATTTCCCCGATTCATCTGTCGAGTCCATCTCAAATCTCAAATCTCAAATCGATTGACTTCTCCTTTAACTTCCTGCAACCACTTGCGAGAAGAAAAATAAGCCATCGGCCCGCTAATGCACCCCCGCAGTTGAGCCAAAAGTAAATCACTAGGAATACAGCCTGGTTGCTTTCGCCAAGAAGCCAATAATTCAGGAATTTGCTTATACCGCAGCCATCCCCAAGCTAATAGAGGCACACTGAATTCTCTGTTGACCACAAACAGCCGCGTCCAGAAAGCATAGACTCCGATTCCGTAGCCTTGGAGCGTTTTTCGCAATTCTTCCCAAGTGCGGCGATGGCGGTGCCAGCTCAATGCTCTCGGCTCGTAGACAATGCAGTAGCCCGCGCGCAAAATGCGGGCAAACAGTTCGCAGTCTTCGCCACCGACAGTGGGCGTTCCCGCCCCCAAAGCCTCGTCAAACAAGCCGATACAGTCGAGCGAACTTTTGCGCAAAGCCATGCTCGCCGAAACCCCCACAGGAGAGACTATCAGCGGGTTGCAGTGCGCCCCGTCAAAAACTCGGCGCTCGAAGCCCCGCCCGTGGGGGCTGTAGCACTCGAACCATTCTTGCGCTTCCGTTTCCAGTTCCAAGGGCATCACCAGCCCCGTAACGCACATAACTCGCGGATCTCTGAAATTTTGCAACAGCGAGCGCAGCCAGTTCTGATCCGGGGCCGCATCGTCATCTGTAAAGGCTACGAATTCGTGTTTAGCTTCGCGTAAAGCTCGGTTGCGGGCAGCGCTCGATCCCGGTACGTCTTCGCGCACATAGCGGACTTTTGGGTAATTTTTGATTAGTTCCTTGGTAGCGTCCGTGGCGGGACAATTGTCAATTACTAAGTATTCCTGACCGTCGTCGGGCAGCCGCATAAACCCTTCTAGACAGCGCCGCAAATCTTCCGGTCGATCGCGCGTACAAACCGCTACTGTGGCGAGTGGCATAGCCTCCACCGGCCCCCGCTCATCCCATTCTAGAGTGTCGTAGAGCCAGTTTTTCCACAAGTTGTCACCAGCAGCATTCCTCAGTGTTTCCCGTAATTCGTCACCGCCCATGCGACCTCCGGCTACCGAAAGTAGAGCTTGGCCGATCGGTTTTCCGTGCAGTCTAATTAAAACCAAGGCTTTGCTGTAACGCTCCTCAACCGTAATTTCTGGCGGGAGTTTGGACATTTCCAGGTCAAGAATAGCTGTTGCCATTTTAGGTTTTAGATTTTAGATTTTTGAGTGCAAAAAATTCATAAATACTCCGTGTTTTACCGGATGTATTTTAGCCGCCATTGTTTTAAGCGATAGCCACTTATTAATTTTATACTTGCCTAGCCTCGATCGCGAATCAAAC
The DNA here is from genome assembly GCF_036701875.1 of Microcoleus sp. MON1_C5. Classification (NCBI taxonomy): domain Bacteria; kingdom Bacillati; phylum Cyanobacteriota; class Cyanophyceae; order Oscillatoriales; family Microcoleaceae; genus Microcoleus; species Microcoleus sp. MON1_C5. Next base: position 22,968 of record NZ_JAUBRN010000012.1, read on the forward strand.
ATAAAGCCTTATTTTTGTTATGGCTATTATTTATTTTTACTTTCGATGACCCGCTGATGTCAAGTTTTTTTCTTACACAATATTTGTCGTCGAACACCTTCGCTCGTCGTGGCTTGTGTCAATTGCAGGTGTTATTGGCATTAATGGCGCTCTCCCCAGTCTCGCCATAAATGCCACATCTAAAAACCCGCTTTTTTGATAAAACCGGGTTTGTGCGATCGCGCCTCATTCCAGCTTTAATTGCGATCGGGTACTATTCTCTAAAACATACCAAACAATTAAACCCTCTCGCGATTAAAACTTTCGCAAGTAGTGTAATTATTCTCTAACAATCCCAACCCCCTTGTTAGAATATAGAGGCAGCCCCTTAACAAATATTAAAAAAAACTAAAACACTAGGTAAAACTGCGCCAAAACCAATACTTTCTACGTCTTCTAGGGGTCGTTTGAGCTAAAAAATCATCCTATAAAAAACTCTTTCTGATTTCAACAGTCGACCTACATTAGCTATATTTTTACGTACTTATTTAACCGACCTACATGAGTTAATAGAGGTCAATCCATACCACGTGAATTTAAGCAAAATTAACTTAAAATCTTTACTAAAGGCTATAAGTCCCGAGATTCAGCAGGTTAAATAAGTCAGTTCCGGCTTCATTGGTTAATAAACTCAACTGTATAAACTACTCGTATCTCTAGGTTAAAATTGGCAGAACGACGAGGCTCAGTCAGTTATCTAGAATCTGTGCAAAGCGCAGCAGTCATTTGCTGACGGCAGTCAAAAAACTGGAATCTAGCACAACTCCAACGATACTATTCGAGAACTACGATGTGAGGTTTGACTTAAAACCAAGCTATTACACTCTATTTAAGCCGCCACGGGTTAGCTGACAAACAACTCAAAAACCCCACTCCAAAGAATATCTAAATGATAAAAAACCGAATGTTACAGACTGGTTGGAGACTCATAGACCTGAGATTCTTCCTGGCAAGTTAGTGGGATTTGTACAGGATAAATATCCTCCATTGTCGGGGGATTGAGCTGGCTATGTTTGGGGTAAAACAAAAAAACACATCGTTTTGTCCCCTAGTCAAAGAGCGGAGTAAACAAACCTATTATGGGGCAGTCAGCCGATTTTAGATTTGAGTTTTGAGACTTCGGCGAGACGTTGGGCGAGCCGTCGAGTCCCGCTCAGTCGAGTCGCGCTCAGTCGAACGATTTGAGATTTACTTCACAGATGAATCTGGAGCTTGAACAGGAGTCTAAAACTTTGGGCTGCTGGCGATTCCTGTCGGAAACTTATATCCGTTTTTGGGCAGGGTCAAAAAGCCATTTAAACTCTCTCCTGTATAGCCACAAGGTTTGCTTAGAAGAATGTATCAAACTTTTACAAAGAAACCGAGCAAACTCATAAAGCCTCTGTCTGCCCGGACAAAAGCAGTTAGCTAGCCCCATGCTGGTTCTCCGTTTTTCAGATTGGACAATACACGGCCCTCAACCTCCTAAAAATGAAGAATTGTAAAGTTTTATCAAGATCTTTGGACATCTGAATTAAAATCTTCTCATAAAAAAGACTAGCTTTTAGCAGGCGCAAATTGTGGAAAAAAGTTTAAAACTCAGAATATGAGATCGAGTTCGCTACTCTTACATGGTGCAATAAAATGTAACTTTTGATGCCAGAACCAGTAGCATGAACTTTGTGGAAGGCCGAATGCCCGTCAGGCAAATGCCTTCGGAAAATCGCCTTCTTGGCGCTGCATCAAATCTTAAGTGCAATTACTTCCCTTTGACGGGAAGCGGAGCCTTCGAGCAAACATTTAGCCCCAGGGCTTACGCACCAGAACTTTGATAAACCGGGTTTTTTAACCGGGAGCGAGGGCGGCAACAAAGTGTTTTCGTTCATCAAACCCGATTTCAGCGTCCCAGACTGAACTTGATCGAATGAATGCAGTCGCAACCAATCTTTAAATGTCGCGATACTGCAAGTTGCGTGCAAAGCAGGGAGCTAACCGCAGTGATGGATCTCGATTGTTTACCTTACGGCGCAGGCCACGCCCAAGAAGGTGTCTGTCTCCTAGTGCGAATGGGGCCGCACCGCATTTTACTCGACTGCGGTGTAGAGGATATTGCACCGCTGTCAGCGACACTAAATCGATCGCTGCCAGCCGATTTTGTGGTGTGTACCCACGCCCACTCTGACCATGCCAGAGGTTTGCTAGCACTCCATCAATCTTTCCCCCACTTGCCAATTTACGCCAGCGAAGTGACAGCGCGACTGCTACCGCTCAACTGGCCAGAACTGGCTCAGCAGCCAGAGTCCAGGTTCTGTCAGGGACTGCCCTGGCAGTCGCCGCTCGAAGTGCGCCCCGGACTGAGCGTGCAGTTGTTCCCGTCGGGTCATTTGCCCGGAGCGGCGACTGTGCTGCTGACTTATGCCGCACCGCACCGCACCTACACCGTGGTTTACACCGGCGACTTTTTCCTCTCCAATTCTCGTTTGGTGGAAGGTTTGCCCCTGGGAGAACTCAGGGGCATGAAGCCGGATGTGTTAATTTTGGAAGGCAGTTACGGCACGGCGCGCCACCCTCACCGCCGACAACTGGAAAATCAGTTAGCCGATCGCATCCACCGCGCCATCGCCGACGGGTACTCGGTACTGCTGCCCGCGCCGGCCCTTGGTTTGGGTCAAGAAATGCTGATGCTGCTCCGCAGTCACCACTACTTTACTGGCCGCGACTTGGATATTTGGGTGGACGGCACTGTCGCCGACGGGTGCGACGCTTATCTGGAACTGCTACACCAATTTCCCACCGCCGTCCAAAATTTTGCTCTGCACCAACCTTTGTTTTGGGACGAAAGGGTGAAACCCCGCGTCCGTCGGCTGTCTCCCGAACAACGCCCCGGATTGGGAGCCACGCCCTGTATTGTGATTACTGACCAAATAGCTGATTTGCCTTTGTATGTTGCCGATGGCAAAAATCCTTGGATTTTGCTCGCGCCTCAAAAACCAGGATATCCCGTCAGCAACTGGCTACCCAACAGGCCCGAATCTGGTGGAATCAGAAGTGTCGAAACTTATCTCCTAGCCGAACACTGCGACGGACCGGGGACGACCCAACTCATCCACAATTTGCGTCCCCAGCACGTAATTTTACTCCACGGTTCCCCTGCATATTTGGCTGACTTGGCTAACTTGGACGAGCTGCGAAACCGCTACCAGTTGCACACTCCGGCGGCCGGAACACTGGTCGAATTGCCGATCGGGGAAATGTTTTTGCAGCCCGCTATCCCAGAAACTAACTATGAGGGAGAACTCAGCGAATTGGGGACAGAGGTAGCAATTAGCTTGCCGAGTCCGATTACAGCCGACCCTCGGTGGGCCAATTTTGCCGACACCGGCTTGGTAGAAGCGCGCTGGCAAGGCGAAGAGCTGGTACTGCGCGGCATCTCCCAGCGGGAACTCCTTTTTCAAGGCAGCGCCGTTCAGGCCAACCTCGAATGCTGCGGCAATTGCCAGCACTACCGCAGCCAGCGCTGTTGGAACCAGTCCAGTGCTTTGTTTGGCTTTAAAGTTACTCCCGACGGTTTCTGTCCCGTCTTTAAAGCGATACCGGAGTCCGAACTTTTCCTAGAAGATGGCGAAACAGACGGCGAATAAGCTGTCGGGCACATTGAAACCAGTCCCCAGGCAAAGAAAACAAAAGAACAGTCCTGGACGCACCCCGACAAAAAACCCGGTTTAAGCAGGGGTAAGCTGTCGCGTATTGAATTTTTAAACTACTGTGTACTTACGCTCTTGTGAGGTGAACGGGAGATTCCGCCATCAAGCTTAAATTTAAAGGCAAAATAGCTTATGCGGTCACAACCCAGAATATGTTTGGCCTAAACCGGGTTTTTTCCATAATTTCTCCACAAAAAAGGGAGAAAAGTCGTTTTCTTTTCCCCCAAGTTTTCCTTGTGCCTCAAGCGCGAGCTCAAAACTATTCCAAATTCGAGTCCGGGTAGTGATTGCGAATTTGTTCGGCTTCGGGACAATCGTCAGAAACTAGGGGTTCGCAGTTAGTTCGGGATACCGAAGCCAACTTCTGGGACACAGAGCCAATACTTTCGAGACGCACCATTTCTTCCCAGGAGCTGATTTCGTCTTCTTCGTCGGTTTCGTAGCGCAGCGTGACTAGATCCCCTTCAATATCTAGGATACGAGCGCGCTCTATCCAACGTTGCTGATCTCGAAGAAAAATAGAAACCTCACGACCATCACAACAGAGTTGATAGATTTTGCGCTGTAGCATTTGTCAGTTCTCCTGCGCAGTGTAACTTGCTTAAAATATGGTCTGTTTACCGTAACGTACTTTGGGTTTTACATCGGAAGGCACAGCCGTATGGACTGGCCAGTTTCACGTTTTCCGCAACTTTTGTACCGATGGGAGTTACCAAATTTGATTTTACCACCAAATCTATCTAGTACGCCATTTATCCAATTACAGGTTGTGCAGCCAGTGGCATCCCTCGTTAGAGGCATTTGCCAGCATAGATCGCAGCATTAGGACTTGACGACGGCACGCGATTAACAGCGACAATAACAACAGACTCTGCCTCAAAAATCTCGCTCTCTTTTGCCTCAAGTCCCCCAGAAAGCTATTGTTTCGACGTTTGTGCGATCGCCCGCTAACGCCTCTTGGCTCAATCTCAAATCTCAAATCTCAAAGCGAAAGCTTTAAAGCGACACTCAAACAGCGACAATAAAAACAGACTCTACCTCATAAATCTCGCTCTTTTCTACCTCAACTCCCCCAGAAACCTTTTGTTTCAACTTTTGTTCTGGCCCCGAGTACCCTCTGTGAACTCAATCTAAAATCTAAAATCTAAAATCTAAAATCGATTGACCGAAGTGTGATAAAAATCACTGACAGCAGGCAGCCCCTAAATGTAGAAAATGGTGGCGGCCAACAACAAGCTTCAAAACGGGCAGCGGAACCTGTGGCGGTTAAGCTAAAAGAATTGCGGTTCCGTTCAAAACAAATTGGAGTCATCGCTCGTGCGTATTAAGGAGGCTAATTGATGGTGTACGCAGAAAATTGGTCGCAGCCGTCTATTTTGGAGCTAGCGCGATCGGGCAACTTTCAAGCCCTAAATTATTGGATTGACAGCTTGCTGCGACCCGAAGGGATTTATGCCCGCGTCGAACAGGCTCAGGCAGGCTGCGTCCAAATCCTCGTAGAATTCCAGCGCGAATTGGCGCCAGATACTACATTACTCGGGAGCACTCTCCGGGAAGGCTTAGTCAAATTTATTTGCCACCAACTCTGGAGACTCAACTCGCCAGCAGTAGAAGGAGTGCGAATTCACGCGCGCTTGGCTGGGGATGCAGACATTCTCTGGAAACAGTCAGTGCGAATTGTAACTCCCGCCAACCGCCAGCGGCGGCGTTACCGTTCCCTACCGGCCGTCGATTGGGTTAAATTTAAAACGTATCGTTCTCTGCTGCTAGTGGGATCGGCACTTGCCTCATTTATTTTAGGGTGTTGGGTCAGCTACCACGAAGCTCTGACCCTGCGGTTAGTATCCCCAGTATCCGGCTACCAGCAAACAGGGGTAATGTCGGGGCCGCCTCCAAAACGTGCGGATACGGTGCAAGCGGCCTTAGAAGTGGTACCAGTAGTACAGCAAAAGCAAGTTGCTAATCCTTACGACCCAACAGTAACGCTGATGTTCGGAGGAAATGTGAATCTATCGGATGCACTCGGAGCATCTGCTGCCAACGATCACCAATGGGCTTTCGCCAATATGGACGAGTACCGGCAAGCAGATGTGGCGATGGTTAACTTAGAAAACTCCCTGACTCGCTCTACATTGGGGTCTGGCAAAAAACAATTAAATTTTAAAGCTGCTCCAGAATCGGTGAAAGTATTAACAGCCGGAGGAGTGGATATTGTCAATCTGGCAAATAGCCGCGCTATGGATTACGAGGAACCGGGGCTGGTGGAGACGATGAATACTCTAGATAATAGTGGGATTCAACACCTGGGAGCCGGCAGAGATATTAAAGAAGCGAGGCGTCCAGATATTATTGAAGTTAAGGGTCAGCGGATTGCCTACCTCGGTTATTACGATGCCGAGCTTCACGTCGCCGACCAAGGGAAAGCGGGCACTAACCCCCGCCGCAACAATCGCGTGGCCGAGGATATTCGAGCTCTTAGGGGTCAGGTAGACTGGATTATTGTTAATTACCACTGGGGAGTCGAATTGGCCGATTATCCGGGGGACTGGCAGATTGATTTGGCTCGGTTTACGATCGACCAAGGAGCTGATTTGGTAGTTGGACACCATCCCCAGGTATTGCAAGGTGCAGAACTTTACAAGGGCCGCCCGATAGTTTACTCGCTGGGTAATTTTATATTCGGCGGGAATGCTCGCAGGGATTACGATACCGCAGTCCTGAAAGTATCGCTCAAAGACCGGAATATGAAGGTAGAGTTTCTGCCTGTGGAGGTGAAAAAGTTTCAGCCGAAGGTGGTGAAGGGAGCTGCTGCCGATCGCATCCTCAAACGCGTCGAGCAAATTTCTAGTATTTTCGATCGACCGATGGGATCTTCTGTAGTTCTCGATGCCCTAGTCCAGCCAGGAGCCACACTAAAAACTCCAAATTCTCCATTGCCAGGATCGGCAAAGAGCGGTACATACCAGCCAGGGCGAAGTTCCGGGGGAACATCGGGTGAAAGCAATCTGCAAAGCCCCGGACAACCCAAACCTACTTTGATTTTGCCGACTTTGCCGGCTGCGCCCCAACAGCCCGACAACTCCTCATTTTTCCCGAACGGGACAGGGCCTGCAATTGAGTCAAACCCGCCTCCGAATCAAAATTTGCCGCCGCGCATCTACCCCACTCAACCTCAAAATCCCAGCCGGGAACCAGAGCCATTTACAAAAGAGCCATTCATCAAAGAACCGTTTATTTCGCCCGCATCTCCCAGTCAAGAAGCAGTGCCGAGTCCCCAAAGCTATCTTCCCCCCAGGGCTGTATCTTTTGAAGTCGCACTCAAACAGCAGCCCACCTCAGCGATGGTTCCAGGTACCAGCAGCAAACGCTCCAAGCACCGGATCGCCCTGCCTCCTATAGCTGGGAGCATTGGTTAGTCGATGGGGGTCGGAACAACGAGGAGCCCGGGGGAGGATAGGGGCGGTAATGGGTGAACATCAAGATACTAGCGACCAATTATTAACGACCGATTTACTGACAACCAATGATCAATGACCTACTACCGATGACAAATGTGTTTGCGATCGCGCTCAAGCAAAAGCAGTACAAAACCTATATCCTCTCCGACGAAACCGCTAACTCTACTCTAGAAGTTGTGCCGGAACGGGGCGGTATTGCCACTAGCTGGCTGGTTGAAGGCAAAGAAATCTTGTACTTGGACGCGGAACGGTTCGCCAATCCCGATCTGACTGTACGTGGCGGGATTCCTATCCTGTTTCCAATCTGCAGCAATCTCCCCGACAGTACTTACACGCACAAGGGAGTGCAGCGTCAGCTCAAACAGCACGGCTTTGCTCGAGACTTGCCTTGGACAGTAGGCGAACAAGTTACGGAGGGTTGCGCCGCTCTTACGCTAATTCTCGATAGCTGCGACAAGACGCTGGCTGTTTATCCCTTTGATTTCCAACTAGCCTTCACTTATCAGATTAAAGGCAATTCTTTGGAAATTTTTCAGCGATACACCAATCTGTCTGCCGAACCCATGCCGTTTTCTAGTGGTTTGCACCCCTACTTTTTGGCGACGGACAAATCAAAGCTCCGCTTTGAGATTCCGGGGATGCAGTACAGAGATCAGAACACCAATCAAAAGGGTTACTTCACTGGGGTTTTTGACCCGACGTTGGATGAAATTGATGTTTCCTTTGACGAACTCACTGGTCTTGCTGCTACTGTCACTGACGCGGCCCAAGGCTTGCGGCTCACCCTCAGTTACAACTCCAGCTATGGGAAGTTGGTTTTCTGGACGGTGAAGGGCAAGGATTTTTACTGTTTGGAACCTTGGACTGCTCCTCGAAATGCCCTCAACACTGGCGAACACATGATTTATTTGCAGCCGGGAGCGACTTGCCAGATGCTGGTTCGCATGACTGCAAATTTTATTTAAAAAAGACTTGCTATTTCAAATGAGGGGTGCTACTATTAGAAATTGTGTGCGGTAACAATGTTTTCGCGGGTCGCTAGCTCAGCGGTAGAGCATTCGGCTTTTAACCGACCGGTCTCGGGTTCAAATCCCGGGCGACCCATAAAAAATTTGTAAGTTGAGAATTTTGAGTTTTGAGTTGAATGCTCGGAACTCAAAATTTTGTTTTTTGAACTTTTAAGTAAATATGGAAAGATAGTGCGCGATCGGTGGCAAATTGTCTTAATATTATCGTAAGAATTGAGCTTGTCCAAAATTCACTGCCCAAAAATCACAAATAATTAGGAGGAATATCTATGGCGCTTGTACCTATGCGATTGCTGCTCGACCACGCGGCTGAAAATGGTTACGGCCTACCGGCTTACAACGTCAACAACATGGAGCAAATCCAAGCGATCATGCGCGCTGCTGACGAAACCAACAGCCCCGTGATTCTGCAAGCTTCTCGCGGCGCTCGCTCCTACGCTGGCGAAAATTTCCTGCGCCACTTGATTTTGGCAGCAGTTGAAACCTATCCTCACATTCCCATTTCCATGCACCAAGACCACGGCAATGCCCCCGGCACTTGCTATTCTGCCATGCGCCAAGGTTTCACCAGCGTGATGATGGACGGTTCTCTGGAAGCAGATGCTAAGACTCCCGCCAGCTACGAGTACAACGTTCAAGTTACTCGCGATGTGGTGAATGTTGCTCATTCGATCGGCGTTAGCGTTGAAGGCGAACTGGGTTGCTTGGGTTCTCTGGAAACAGGAATGGGCGAAGCAGAAGACGGCCACGGCTTTGAAGGTGCGCTTTCTCACGATCAGTTGCTGACAGATCCTGAACAAGCTGTGGATTTCGTCGAGCAAACCGGCGTTGATGCTCTAGCAGTTGCGATCGGCACTTCTCACGGCGCTTACAAGTTCACTCGCAAGCCGACTGGCGAAATTTTGGCAATCAGCCGCATTGAAGAAATTCACCGCCGCTTGCCGAATACTCACTTGGTGATGCACGGTTCTTCTTCTGTTCCCCAAGAATTGCTGGAAATTATCAACAGCAACGGCGGCAAAATCCGCGAAACCTACGGCGTACCTGTGGAAGAAATCCAAAAGGGCATCAAGTGCGGCGTTCGCAAGATCAATATCGATACTGACAACCGTTTGGCGATTACCGCTGCGGTGCGCGAAGCTTTGTTTGCCAAGCCGGATGAGTTTGACCCCCGCCACTTCTTGAAGCCGTCGATCAAGTATATGCAGAAGGTTTGTAGCGATCGTTATAACTCTTTCGGTTGCGCTGGTCACGGTACAAAGATTAAGCAAGTGTCTTTGGACGATTTTGCAGCTAAGTATGCTAAGGGCGAATTGAGCTCTTCTGCTAAGAAGACTGTCGCTGTTTAAGAATTTTAGGTTTTAGATTTTAGATTTGTCTGAAGTCTAAAGTTAGGATTGCCGGGTAACTGTGGAGTTGCCCGGTTTTTGTTTCTGGACACAAACCAATAGAAGTGATATTGAAAACTGCGAGCGCTATAGCAGTTTCCCTACTTTTGCTTACAATGAAACTAATTTTAGTGTGAAAAACCGTTTGAATCAAAGGTGAACAAATGGCAAAGGTTATTGCAGTTACAGAAGCTATTAAAAGCCTTGCTGAGGCTGAATCAAGGTTGAATTTGAGCCGAACTGAGGATGAGGCTTTTTTTACAGAGTGGCAAGCCCAATTGCCAAGTCCCAGCGATTCTGAACAGACTGCTTTGGATACGCTACGACGTAGATTGCTGTATCATAGAGCCGATGGAGAGTTGTTAGAAGGGGCAGTGACATTGCTGGTGGCATCACCTTTGTTAGAATTGGCGGGATTCTACGATCCACCGTTTAGGATGAAGGCTGAAGCTGCTATCGAAATTACGATCGATGATGGGGAAGAAACCCTGCGGGGACGAATTGATATCTTGATTTTGCAGAATCAGCTTTGGGTAATGGTTTTGGAGTGTAAGAAGACTACGATATCGACGCGATCGGCATTACCCCAAGCATTAGCATACATGATGGCAAATCCTGATTTGGATAAACCCAGATTTGGTATGTTGACGAATGGCGATGATGTGTTGTTTGTGAAACTCAGGGCTCAACCTACACCCGAATACGGGTTATCGCGGGCATTTTCGATTTATACTGTGCGAAGTGAATTGCGATCGGCTTTTCAAGTCTTGAAGCATTTAGGCCAAGGCATCACGGCCGTCTAAGTTACGGTCAAGGGCGCACAACACGAATCAGTTTACCTTCTAAAGGTTCTTCTGCTGTTATAGCCGCGTTGATTCGGTTAGCAAAAGCTAAAACATCCGGGTCAGGAATTTTCTGATTCGCTCTGGTTGCTTCTTGGACAGTCAAAACATCGTGTCCTAAAGCTCTCAGTAATTCTACAACAGGATAAGGGTATTGCTCATCGGCATAAAGACGTGCCATCGGCTACAAATTCTCGTCCATCACTTCATCGTTTTCCCGAATTTCTGTTTCAATTTCATCGGAGAAAGCTTCAGCATAGGCCCAAGTGTTAGCAATATCAGTAGCAGAGAGTAATCGATAGCTTGTGAGTAAGTCTGCTTCGCTATAACCCATACGACGAGCTTCTACAAGTCCCCAAACGGTGATGCGAGTTCCAGCAATGCAAGCACTCCCGCCACAGACATCAGGCGTTTTTTCAATACCGCGCCAAGGAGTGATATTGCCTTGAGTGAGAAGTTGAACGACTTGAGCTTTTTCGTCGTCAGAGAGTGCCAGGAGTTGAGGCTCTAATTCTTTCAGCGTCATGACAAACAATGGAATTGCGACTACCGATCATTCTATCGAACCGATCGCCCTATTTATCCGATCGCCCATTGCCACTTCTAGTAATTGGGGTGAAGCGCGACAATGTAAGCAATGGTTGTATAAATTACACTGTATGGGCGATCGCATATTGCCTCAGTACAGGTGAAATGGTGTAAAAATTTGCTTGTTGTTCTATCAAGCAGCGCCGCGATAGAGATTGCAGCGCATTTAGCAAATCTGAAGCCGGAATTCGGTCATTTTCTAGCAATTTTGCCCGGTTGATTGGCTGGCTTTCTTTCGCTAACAAGGAGATGACTTGTTTTTCCAGTTCCGATAGGCGATCGAACTGCTGCTGTAAAACATCTTTCAAATCTTCCGGCAACAATAGCGTATCATTTGGTAATAGCTCTGTCAAGCCTCCTCCCAAGTCTTGAATCAGAGTCGCCACGCTTTTTAACCATAGGGGGTTGCCTTGGTAGCGATGAATGAGTGCTTCACTGTTGTCGCTTTCTTCTAACCCATAATCTCTGAGTATTTCCCGTGCGGCGGCGATGTCTAAACCTTTGATTTGTAAGGTACGAAGGGCAGTATTTTGGCTTTTAACTTGAGTAACTTCTCTGGGTTGTTCCCAACCGATTAACATCAAGCAGCTTTGATGGGATAATTTTTCTATTTGTTTGAATAAAGAGCGATAGTCTTCGTATTCTGGTTTATATTTTCCTGCCAGTTCGCCGCTACAGAAAAGGTTGTGAACGTCATCTAAGATTATTAAACAGCGATGGTTTTGTAAATACTTAATCAGCGGTAAGCGTTTCTGGTTGGTTGGGGATGAATCTTGTTTTTCTGAATTTGAAAAAAGCTGTATTAGGTTAGATTGAAATTTTTCTATGGTGGGGAATTCGTCTAGTGTGTACCAAACTGCGTACTCAAACTCGTCTTTGATTTGTTGTACGAGTTGTACTGCTAGGGTGGTTTTGCCGATACCGCTAATGCCGGTGAGGGTATGGAGTTCGGGAGTGCGCGAGTAGAAATCGCCTAACTCCGGCATTTCGTTTAAATCTTGATATAGAGTTTTAGTTGGTTTTGAGTTAGATGTTTCTTGATTGGGTGGGTGTGAGTTTGGTCTATTTAGCGGGTGTCTAGCTTCTCCACAGATGTTGAAATTACCGATGGCTACAACATCTTGTGCAAAGTTTAAAGAATGAGAGACTTGGAACCTCTCCATTGTGGAGCGAAAATTTGTTTTACTGACATCTTCCCCTAACTCCTCTGAAAGTATCTGCCATAATTCCGAGCTGATTTCCCTGATGTGGCTTTCAGAACAGTCAAAGTCTGTCGCTATTTCTTTGTATGTCTCGCGTTGTAGAGTTCCCCGCAGTACCACTGCTTGTAAATCGTCAAGGTGCTGACCTGTTTTCTCGAAAACTATGCGCTCGGCCGGGGAGGGTTAACACTTCTTTAAGATTCCTCTGGCTAGCAAGATGTGAGAATTTTGTATATTCAAGCACTTTTTAACAAAATTGTACAACACTGTACAAAATAAATTTAAACCGAGTAAAAATTTTGCAAATTGTGAAGAAAATTGAACTTTTTTTTATAAAAACTATCCTGATTTCTAAGAACCATACGAGAAACATTAAAAAGTAAATTGAGGGATTAAACGCTTGTCGTTTACGTTTAACCCCTGTAATAGTGTATTAAGTCGCATATTGAGTATTAGGGCATGGTGTAAAGATATGAACGGGCTGATTAAGTTCTTAGATCATAATGGGATGCGTCCTATTATTGCTTTGGTTGTGATTATTGGTGCTCTTGCGATAACTCTCAAGAGTGATAAAATTTGTGTAGTGCAAGTAGAATACCCCCCAGCTACTTCAAGACCTGCTGGAACTCAACCCCAAATCATTTTTAGAGACAATCCTGTTTGCTCAAAGTATTTTGAAATAGCAGCATTGGTACTGGGTGGACTTCTGGGATTAACCGCATCAGGTAAATCGAGCATATATCAACCGGAAGATGAGGCAGCAAGAGAACAGCAAACAACATTGCCGAAGAACAAATCACCGAGGCAGGATTGATTTATGAGCTGGTAGGTTGGGTTGATGCAATGAAACCCAACCTCTTTTTCCACTCAGAATCTTACCCATTTCTACCATTCCAATGCGATGATTGCCCTAATAGCGATCGCCCCATCACCCATAAAGAGCGATCGCCCCTCACACCCAATACCAAACAATCCGATGATTGTACGGATAGCGAGGCCTGAGTAAAAAAAGAGCGATCGCCCCTCGCACCCAATACCACATACGGCGATGATTCTACGGAGTGCGATCGCACATAATCATCATCCCTAATTTGCGATCGACCTCCCGCATCAATTCTCCACAAAGCATCCGGCTGAAATTCGTTATCTGCGTCCAAGCGCACAGTAGCATTCTCGCCCAATTCCACCCAGCCAACCTCTAATTTGATTGTGTGGTTCGCCGTGACTTCGGAATCTTACCGATAATGCCACATAAAATATTTTTCAATCTATTCAGTTAGCGATAAAAATTTAAGCAAACATAGCATCGCGGGGGCGAGTTTTGCCGCACTAAACTCGCTCCTAATATAAATATTTAACTCAATCCTTCCCTTAAACCTTCTGCTTCTTCCTTCGCGTCCTTCGCGTCTTCGCGGTTCGTTTCTAACGCAAATATTCAATCCAAGTCGGCAAAACCTCCGGCGAACCGTACCACTTCCCCGGAGAACGAGGCGAATGCCAAACCCCCTCCAACACCAGATTTTCGGCCCCGTCCAAAACAGCAGCTTCCACCGGCGTAATTCCATCTCCCCAAGTTTCACCTTTCCCCACAGTCAACTCGTAACTTTTATAAGCCAGCCAAGTCCCTAAACCGCGCTTGCCAAAAACAGCCTTCCCAGCAGCGCACACGTAGCGCACCTGCGGGTGAAAAGCTCCCGGATAGTGAATTTTGACAAAATCTAGATTTTTGCGCGTCCACCGCTCTTGAGAGACGTGCGGCGTGCCTAAAGTGATTAAAGTATTCACATAAGGGTGAGCTTCCCACAAACCCGCGTCCTCAAGCACGTCGCCGTGAATCGTGTAAGGCTTTTCGCCCAAATAGATGCGAGAAATCCAGCCGCCGGCGGAATGACCGACGAGATTGATCTGGGGAACGCCGTATTGCTGTAACATTTGTTTGACTGTGCGATCGAGCTGTCGCAAAATTGGCACCATCGACCGCCCGCCAAAAGTTGGCAACCAATCTCCCTTGCCCAGAGGAACTGTTACTGTTGGGAAACCTCGATCGACCAGAGACTTTTCTAATTCGCGATAGTCGGAAGCAGCAGCAAAATATCCTGGTAAAATCACGGTTGGTAATGGCATTGTCAATTTTAGATTTTAGATTTTAGATTTTAGATTTTGCGGCCGGAGTGCTACGATCTGTTTTTCAAGTTCAAAGACGCTTGCCGAAGCATCCTTTGGATTGCTAACATCTGCCGCTGGTTAAACCTTTTGCTTAGGGAATATCTACTTCTATGGCTCGCGAGCCGATTCAAACATGGTATTTTACCCTAGTTGTCGTTCACTTAGAAGACCGTTTTCTACTGGTACAAGAGCGCAAGTACGAGCAGCAGTGGTATCTCCCAGCAGGGCGAGTGGAAAAAGGGGAGACTTTGCTCGAAGCTGCTATGCGTAATACCCTTGAGGAAGCGGGCATTTCCATCATCATTGAGGGAATTCTCCGGGTAGAGCACACAGTGATGCCTAAGGGTAATGTGCGCCTCCGAGTCATTTTTGTGGCTCGTCCACAAGATAAGACGCCGCCCAAGAGTAAGCCGGATGAGCATACTTTGTGCGCGGGCTGGTATTCTCTCAAGGAATTAGACCAGTTGTCGTTGCGGGGAGAGGAAGTTCGAGAAATGTTTCAATATATGGCAAGCGGCGCTCCAATTTATCCCATCGACTTGCTCACCATCGAGGGAGCTCCTTTTAAAAATTACCGCTATCGCTGGTGAATCCATCGATTTTGGATTTTGGATTTTCGATTTTCGATTGAATAATTACTTCCACGGATGAATCCGGTTGTGTAACCGAATTGGAAACAGGGGTCGATCGAACGGATCGATCGTGTTTAATGAATTAGTGGCCCTCCAGATCCCGGAAAAAGACGGTATAGCAGCGGTGCAGTCTGTTTTTGAGATCGCGCCAGTCCTGCCCGCCTGACGCCCGCTGACGATTCTCAACAATACCTGAGAAACCGTGTATAGGATTTGGCCAAAGGCATTCGGCAAGAAAAACAATGGTTTGAGCAATTAACAACGTCCTCACCCTATTTGCGGTTGCTATACAAGCGTGGAAGCAGGCAAAAAACCGGGTTTCTACGCTTGAGTGCTTGATGTGAGGGTCGCGAAATCTTAATAAAAGTCGATCGGGCAATTTCGATACCGACCGTGCTAAAATTATACCTTTGAATTCTCCAACAGCAACTTTTAAAATCACTCAAAAAAAATATCAATTAATAACTATTAACTTCCAATTCCCAATTATCAATTCTCAATTACCAATTACCAATTCCCCATTCCCCATAGTCATGACTGACTCTTCCTCCCTAGCCAACACCCTTTCCGAACCGCTGCGCCAGCCTTATTGGTGGGCAGCCCTAGCTTCTGTCAGCCTTCACGGAGTGCTCGGAGTAAGTGCCCCGACGCTCTCAAGCGTACTTTATGGTGGAAATTCGTCAAAAAATATTCCCGGTTCTGTCGGCTTGGTAGAACTAACTCCCGCAGAAGCCGGTCGCCTGCCACAAACCATACCACCGCGCGCGTCTAATAATACGCGATTTACGCCATTTTCGATCGCACCCGTTCCCCTTCGACCCGCGCCAAAGTTAGCCCCGCCCTTGCCCCCCCCACCTGATACCATCAACTTGCCCGCCATGCCGCCGGGAATGCCCCCTCCTGGATTCTTTTCCCCTCTGCCTTATCCCTCTCTCCCGCCGTTAACGGCCGCAACAGCCCCGCCACCTCCCCAAACTCCATCATCCCCAACAGTCAGAACCCCCCCCCAGCCAACAACACCGACTATCATCCCACCCGTACCTCCCAGCGGTTTTCTTTTCCCGCCCTTACCGGGTAATTTCGATCGCAATATCCCGCCGCCACCATCGCTGAGTGAAGCGCCCCAGCTTCCCGCCGCCCCCTCGGAAGACGAAGCAGAGACGCTCAAAAGGATTATAGCCAGTAGAGGCGGACTCCCACTATTTCCAGACGGAGCTCCAGTCTTTACCCCGGAATTCCCAATTGGCAGGAATGTGGGACCCGATGGAGTACCAAAATTGACTCAAAAAGATCCCAATAAAAGGAATCTCATCGCAGAAACTCCCGAAGAAAGAATCAGGAGGGCACAATTTGACCAGGGACAGCAACAGCTAGAACAGCAGGGAGTTCCCGGTGCAAACTTACCCACCGACAGAGAGACACTGCTTGCGGCTGCAAATACCTATGTTGCTTTGTTTGAGAAATTCAAAAAGGCTTATCCTGACTTGGAAATGACAGGCCCGACTCCTGTGCCTGTCCCTTATCCCGTAACAGCTTGCTCGGAAAAACTCCAAGGAAGAGCTGTTTTTGGAGCAGTTGTCAGCCCTCAAGGCTTGCTCAAGGCCGAGCCTCAGCCGATCGTCCCCACAGGTTACGGTATTCTCGATAATGCGGCTAAAATTGCGATTATTAGCCCTTCTCTAACATTTGAAGCAGCCAGCACGCACAAGCTTTACCAACTGGCTGTCGAGTTTAAGTACGACGAAAAAGTTTGCAGTGGCATTCCTCTCACCCCAACCAGGCCCAACCCACCAGGCCAGCAGCCAGCGCCCACCCCAACAGTGCCCAGCAGACCAACCGGCCAGCCGCCCTCCCCAGCGCCTATTGAAGTGAAACCGCAGTTTGAGAAGCCACCGGCCCCGGCCACCAAACCGCAGCCAGGGGCCAAACCGTCGTCGCCCGCACCCAAGCCTGCGGCTCAACCGTCACCCTCGCCTGAACCGAAACCAGCAGCGGAACAGTCGCCTTCTCCTCAACGGCAACCCGCCGAAGAGTCCCCGCAGCCGGAAGCTGCGCCTTCTCCTGCCGCCGAAGAGTCTCCGCAGCCCGAAGCTGCGCCATCTCCTGCCGCCGAAGAGTCCCCGCAGCCCCAAGCTGCACCATCTCCTGCCCCGGAAGTGTCGCCCTCGCCGGAAGCTGCGCCATCTCCTGCCGCCGAAGTGTCGCCATCTCCTACCCCGGAAGTGTCGCCATCTCCTGCCCCGGAAGTGTCGCCGTCGCCTGAAGCAGCGCCATCTCCTGCGGCTACCGAAAATTAATTGGGCATCGGTAATTGGCAATCCGGTAGGGGAATGGGTAATATCCAATCTGCTTGCTTGACTCTTGTGAGTTAGTAGTTAGTAGGGTGCGTCAGCTTGAATATTTGTTGCTTCTCAAACTAATTTCTACTTGCTGACGCACCCTACTTTATCCACTAAGAATGAAGTTGTTTTTCGTCCCCCCGACCAGGCTTTGGACGATTGAAGTTTTGACTGCAAAGCTAATTACCTATTCCCATTAACCTCTCAATTGTATTGAACTTTATACATTTGAAATAAGTCGCCGCTTTGCTTTTTTACTACCTTAGCGCCCGCAGCTTTAATCATTTTTTCCCAATCTTCAATTGTCTCTAAAAATACTTCGCCGGCTCGATAAGTTTCCAAAATTGCCCAATCTTCTGCTAGAGGAGCATCGGGGTTGAGGACATCAAAAACAAAATGACCGCCCGGTTTTAGTACCCGCTTTACTTCTCCCATGACAATACTCCAATAGTCTATGGGATAGTAACAGCTAAAGCCTGTAGCGAGGCATAAATCGAACTGAGCCTCCTCGTAATTTAACTGGTGAGCGGGAGCCCATTCTACGCCTTTGAACAGCTTAGAATTGAGCTGAGGGCCGCGAGCGTTTAAGGCGTCTCGCGCTGCGCTGCTGATTTCTTGACCGTAAAAATATGCCTCCCAATCCCGCCAAGGGTAGATGAGAAAGCTGACTCCGCAGCCAATGTCTAAACAGCGCTGATTTTTTTGAGGTTTGGCAATTTTCCAGAAGGGAGAAACTGTTTTTGCTTGGAGAGTTCCTGCAACTGATTCTAGGAAAATCGGCATTGCTTCGACTTCTTCGGGTAAAGCGAAAGCTTCTCCCCGGTATTCGCGATCGAATCGAGAAGCGACTTGCGACAGTAAAACTTGCCAGCTATCTGATTTTCCTTTAGCAAACCAAGTCTGCTCCTGACCAGCTACTGGGCGATCGGACTTTTTAGACATTCTTGAATTACCTTTTAGAGGCTTTGAGAGCTTTTGTAAAGTTTTGGCGGTAAGGCTTATTAAAAATTAACGCGGGCCAGAGCAGCGAGAGCTTCAGGCGATTTGTAAAACTTCTGTCGAAGTTAGTGCGATTGAAACCATTCCAAAATTTCCAAATACCGCCACCGTAAGCGATCAGCAATGCCAAGCTAATTAACGTACTCATTTAAAAAACCCCTAAGCAATGGATAGGATTTTGGGTCAGCTAGTCAAAGCGCTACCATTAATCTATCATTTATCAGACGCCAAGGCGCACCGATAGCCGTAGTAATTCCACCTTCAGAAAGAGACTTCAAAATCCCCGCTGGCGACAAACTTAAAAATAACACCCCCGAAATAGCTTTCACCGAGCAAGCAAGAAGGGACTTCTGCCAAAAGTCGAGGATTCTGAGGACTTATACGATTGAAGAATTGAAGAATTAAAGAATTCGGAATGACTCATGACAGAAGGGTTTCGAGCACGGGCCTACAGTTGCATTCTTTTTTTTAACTGGTATTACCCAACATCCCCTACAAATCCGAGCTCGACCGGGGGATGGGTGCGATGCCGCCAGTTCTAATTCGGTTGAAATCGGTTGCTGTTGGGGGACGGCCTGACCGAACGGGATTTCCCAGACGTGTCACTACTCGAAGATATTTAAGTAAGAACTGATTGCTGGTGGCCGACGAATTCCAGCAGGCAAACTTTTTCTAGCGGACAATGGCGGTAGAGAGCTTTCTAAGCAAGGAGGATTTTATGCGTGCAGTGCTAATGGCTGGTGGGTCGGGAACGAGGCTCAGACCCCTGACGTGCGATTTGCCCAAACCGATGGTGCCAATTCTCAATCGCCCGATCGCAGAACACATTATTAATTTGCTAAAAAGGCATCAGATCACGGAAATTATTGCGACGCTGCACTACCTTCCCGATGTCATGCGCGAATATTTTACTGACGGGGCAGAGTTTGGCGTTCAAATAACTTACGCTGTGGAGGAAGACCAACCGCTGGGTACGGCTGGTTGCGTCAAAAATATTGCTGAACTGCTCGATCGAACTTTTCTGGTCATCAGCGGCGACAGCATCACAGACTTCGACTTAACGGCAGCGATCGAATTTCACCGCAGCAAGCAATCCAAAGCCACGTTAATTTTAACTCGCGTTCCCAACCCGATGGAATTCGGGGTCGTGATTACCGAGGAAAATTACCGCATCAGTCGCTTTCTGGAAAAGCCTTCTAGCAGCGAAATTTTCTCCGATACCGTCAATACCGGTACCTACATTTTAGAACCCGAGGTCTTGGATTACCTGCCGGCAAATCAGGAGTGCGACTTCTCGAAAGACTTGTTTCCCATGCTACTGGAAAAAAACGAGCCGATGTACGGCTACATCGCCGAGGGTTACTGGTGTGATGTCGGCCAGCTAGATGTTTACCGCGAATCTCAGTACGACGCGCTGCGGGGAAAGGTCAAACTGGATTTGAGCTACTACAACGAAGTTCGATCGGGACTTTGGGTAGGTCAGAATACTTTTATTGACGATAGCGCGATCGTCGAAGTACCGGCCATGGTCGGCAACAATTGCCGGATTGGAGCCCGAGTTAAAATCGATGCCGGCACAGTGATCGGAGATAACGTGACAGTAGGGGCGGACGCCAACCTCAAGCGTCCCATCGTCTGGAACGGAGCAATTGTCGGTGAAGACGCTCATCTTAGGGCCTGCGTGATTTGCCGGAGCACCCGCGTAGACAGGCGCGCTCACGTCCTCGAAGGTGCTGTCGTCGGTTCAATGTCTATCGTGGGAGAAGAAGGACAAGTGGGGCCAAGCGTGCGCGTCTGGCCGAGCAAAAATATTGAATCCGGCGCTCTGTTAAATCAAAATTTAATTTGGGGAGAACAAGCTAAGCGGAATTTGTTCGGTCAACGTGGCGTTCAGGGACTGGCAAATGTGGATATTACTCCGGAATTTGCGGTGAAATTGGGCGCGGCTTACGGCTCGACTTTGAAACCCGGGACTGCGGTATCAGTTTCTCGCGACCAGCGGAGCATTTCGCGGATGGTTTCGAGGTCTTTGATTGCGGGTTTGATGTCGGTGGGAATAAATGTGATCAATTTGGAATCGACGGCAATTCCGATCGCGCGCACGGTTTCGTCTACGATATCAATTGCCGGCGGCATTCACGTTCGCATTTCTCCCGATCGCTCCGACCACATTTTAATTGAATTCTTCGATATCAAAGGCATCAATATTACTAAAGGAGCTGAGAAAAAAATTGAGGGGGCTTATTTTAAGGAAGATTTGCGGCGAGCTCTAATTCCCGAAATTGGAGAGATGACGTACTTTAACCAAGCTCTCGATGTTTACAACCGCATTTTTGAGCGGCAGATGAATGTTGAGGCAATACGCTACAGCAATACTAAGGTGGTAATCGATTACGTTTACGCGGTTTCTGGAGCAATTTTGCCCCAAATGCTTGCCAAGTTCGGCTGCGATGCGGTGGTTCTCAATGCCAGTCTCAAGCAGACTTCTCTAAGCAACGGGGAACGGGAATATTTGCTCGACCAACTCGGCCGGGTGGTGAAAGCACTCAGCGCTAATTTTGGAGTGCAGGTATCGGCTAACGGCGAACAGCTCATTTTGGTAGATGAGTCTGGGATAGCAATTCGCGGGGAAATGCTGACGGCGCTGATGGTAAATTTGATGCTGACTTCTCATCCCACAGGTACAGTAGTAGTGCCGGTTCATGCGTCTTCTGCGGTGGAGGCGATCGCCCGACGCTATCAAAGCAAGGTAATCCGCACGAAGGCGAACCCAACTGCTTTGATGGAAGCCGCTAACAGGAACCCGAATGTAGTTTTGGGCGGCAGCGGCCTTATGGGTTTTATTTTCCCGCAGTTGCATCCCGGATTTGACGGAATGTTCTGCATTGCTAAAGTGATAGAAATGATGACGATTCAGGAGCGATCGCTCGGACAGATCAAGGCGGAACTTCCCCGCATCACCCACCGCAGTTACAGCGTCCGCTGTCCTTGGACTATCAAGGGTTCGCTGATGCGACATTTAGTAGAAACTCATTCGCCCGATCGTTTAGAATTATTAGATGGAGTGAAGATTTTTAACTACAGCGACGACAATTGGGTATTAGTTTTACCCGATGCTAGTGAACCGACGGTTCATATCTTCGCCAACAGTGAGGATCGAGATTGGGTATCTGAAACGTTGAAGGAGTACCGCACCCTCGTTCACGATTTTGTCAGTCAAGCCGAGGCGGCGGTTCTCCAAGATAAATTTGGTAACAACGTGTAATCCCTAATCGGGCATTGGCAAAACAGGGCATTGGGCATTGGCAATGGGGAATTGGTAATGCAAAAGTAAAAAAATAAAATGCGTTATTTTAAGTTTTACCTTTTTACTTGAAAGTTCATGCCCAATTCCCAATCCCGAATTCCCTGTTTTGCCAATTCCCAATTCCCGATGCCCAATTCGCAATTCCCAATTCCCAATTACGCACAGATAACAGATGAATAGCTGCATTTTGATGGCGGAAATAATTCAACAACCGCAACTCCGTTATACTCCTGACAATCAACTTCAAATCGCTGAGATGTTGGTGCAGTTTCCCGGCCCAAAACCCGAAGATCCGCCCGAACATTTGAAAGTGATAGGATGGGGAAATTTTGCTCAAGAAATTCACGAGAAATATCACGAGGGCGATCGCGTGATTATTGAGGGACGGCTGAGCATGAATACGATCGAAAGAGATGGTATTAAAGAAAAGCGCGCTGAGCTGACAGCTCAAAGGATTTACAGTGTCGGGGCTGATGCAATGAGTTCGGCTCCCCCTACTAGAACCGCCCCGGAACCGGCTCAAATTCGCGACAGCGCGCCGGCTAATGTGCCGAGCAATGTGGTTCCCATGAGTTCGCGAGGCCGCAGTTCTAACAGCGCTCCAGGTGGCGCTAACCGCACGTCTAGTTCGGATTGGAACTCGCATCAGTCTTCAAATTCTGAGTCCGATCGATCTTCGAGTTCGCCTAACGAGCCGGAAAATCCCGATTACGATCCGATTCCGTTTTAAAAAGTAGAGTGCGTCACTTTACGAGCGATCGCAAAACTTCGCCCTTCGATCGCAAGTGACGCACCTTAATTTAAGGGCGATCGCACTTCAGGAAAAAAAGGGCGATCCTCTTCGAGGGCTGCGCTAACGAATTTGGCTGAACTACGAGCTAAATTGCAAATTTTACAGCTTGATCGTCACAACTTTTTTCTTGCTTTTTTCGTCGCGCAGCACGACGGTATTGTAGGGTGATGTATCCGTCCCCAGCGGAATTGGCAGCTTAAAGCTGCTGCTCTTATGCTTAACTTCGCCTAAATCAATGCTTTTCGTTATATTGCCATCTGTTGCCAGATAAGCGGTAAGTTCGCCTTTATAATCTTCAATCACAAAGTCTCTGAAGAAAAGGACTTCCCCAGCACCCTCGACATCGATACCAAGGATGACCGTACCGCTAAACGTTGCGCCTTTTTCTTGTTCATCAACCGTCGCCATTTTAATTTCCGAGGGGTCTTGACCGGACATATCTGCCATAAATTTTTTCTCCTGAGCGGAGCGCAATAATTAACAAGAATCTTACCTGACGCTAGGGGCGATTGCAAAACTCTTAGGACGTATTTCTGCATCGGTCTTGCTTCTCTCTGAGGTTAGAGAAGCCCGCGATCGCGAATTATACCACCAATTCTCTCAATTCTTGAGTCAGTAAGTACAGACCGTTAAAGTTATCTCTATAATACCCCCAAGTCTCGCAAACACCGCCGCGTTAATTCGATTCGATATTTAGCATCCTTAGTCTGGAGTTTTTAAGTGATTGGGTGGAGAATTAAGCCTGATATTTTTGATAATTTAAGAGCGATCGCACTTGGCTCAATAAAGGGCGATCGCCATTAAAGATTATTCTTTCCAGTAACGGGTGAAAATCCGCCTTACTTCTGGGAGCAATTGTTGTAACCGTTCATATTCCAGACCAATTAATCGCTGTGTTTCTTTCTGATTCTTTTCAATATGATTCAGGATGTCGCTCATGTTTATGTGTAAAAAAATGTCTCTTATGTTCTTTGACTACATAATGTTACTATTTTGGAGATGTCTATTGAATCTACAACAGAGGCTCGCGAGATACTGCCTCAGCTATTGCTTATAAATGGGTACAAATTTTTAGCTCAACAGTTGTATTTTTTGTGGAGTAAAAGTTTGAGGACTGTTAGTACATTTGTAGGGGGGAAGTCCAGGTTAAAGAACCCCCGTGCGTTTACGCCATCGAGTGTCAATTGTTATGGGAAGCATTGATCGAGAGAGGACTTGCATTCCTGGGTACAAACTTGACATCGTATTAGTTCGGGGGCCGGGGGAGGCGAAAACTCAGGGGACTGAGGATTTGATTGAGAGTTCGCAGTTGTTCCGCAGTACCCAAACAAATCAGCATATCTCCTCCTTCGATCGCAGTTTCTCCAGTAGGCCCGACAATCAAAGTCCCGCCAGCGCGCCGCACCGCTAAAACCAAGGCCCCCGATTGCGATCGCAACTTGGCATTTCTCAAAGTTTGCCCGACGTAGACACAACTATTGGGATCGACCAGAAATTCTTCCATGTAAAAAGAACTATCAGTCCCGGTCAAAACACCGTCTAAAAAATCCATAACTTGAGGCCGCAAAGCCGCCGCCGCCATGCGCTTTCCCCCGGTAATGTAGGGGGATACGACGGCATCGGCGCCGCCCCGCTGCAACTTCTTTACGGCTTCTTCTGTGGTGGCGCGGGCGATCGCCCGTACCTTCGGATTCAGAGTTTTCGCTGACATGACAGTATATAAATTCTCGGCATCCGAAGGCAAAGCTGCTACTATGCAAATTGCGCGATCGATCCCCACATTCACCAAAGTTTCGTCCAGAGTCGCGTCTCCTTGGACAGCCGTGTACCCCAGCGCCAAAGCAGCCTCAACCGAATGTACCGCCGAATCTATCACCACAAAAGAGATATATTCGGCCTGAAATTCCAAGGCAATTTGGCGGCCAGTGCGCCCAAAACCGCAGAGAATGTAATGCCCGCTCAAAGAATCTACCAATCGTCGCTGCTGCCTAATTCTTGCTCCTTCTTGAAAATATCCTTCAATCAGCGCTTCTGTAAAGCGGTTGACGATGAAACCTATCACAATCACGCCCATCAAAATCAGGCCTATGGTAAACATTCGCCCGCGTTTGCCGAGGGGGTGAAGTTCACCGTAACCGACAGTTGCTAGGGTAAATACTGTCATGTAAACGGCATCTAGCAAAGACCATTTTTCCACCAGGCAATACCAGAGAGTACCCGTGCATACAATGCCCCCAAGGGCGATGACTCCGTTTCTTAAGTCTTTTTGCAGGCGCTGGTACTTTTGTTCTAGAGTTGAATACACCGATCTCGCTGACCTATTACCTATTAGCTGCTACCAATTTTAACCATATCAGCCCTAGACGCAGGGGCGGTCAATCGATTTTAGATTTTAGATTTTAGATTTTAGATTGACCCCACGGATAAATGCGGGGGCTTGAGGATTTTCGATTTTCGATTTTCGATTGATTCCACGGATAAATCCGGGGGCTTGTACCATCAAGAAATTCTTGGTCAAAAAGCCAGTTTCTGCCTAGATAGTTTGCGGCCAAACTCAACATTTTGACTCTTAACCCGGTTTTTTTTGCGTGAGTTCCGACTTAGTTCCAATCCCGTCGCAGAGGTGGCGATTGTTGTGATTTGCGATCGGATTTGTCTGAAAATAATTGCGGGCTCCATCGCAACCCTGCAGCAACAAATCGTCAAGATTAAAATTCCACAGCATCACCGTACCGTCAGCGCTAGCACTAGCGATCGCTTTGCCGTCTGGACTAAAACTCGCACTCCAAACAGCATCTTTGTTACCTTTTAAGGTTTGGAGCAACCTACCGTCAATATTCCACAGCCTCACCATTTTGTCTGTGCTTGCAGATAGCAACATTTGACTGTCGGGACTAAAGCTGATATTTGTCACTCCACTTGTATGCTTTAAAATACTTAGCGGTGTGCCGTCTTTGCTCCAAATTCTCGCCGTTCCCCCAGCACTTGCAGCCGCCAGCATTGCTCCGTCTGGACTGAAAGTTACACTCATAATTTTTTCACTTTCCATCTGTAAAGTTCGGAGCAATTTGATATCGGTGCTGGCTTCGATTGACTGCTGTTTTTGCATTTTTTCCGCAACCTTTCTCAAACTCCAAAGTTTAACAGTGCCATCAGTGGCAGCCGCAGCAATTATCTGACCGTCTGGGCTAAAACTGGCGCTGGTTATCCAACCTCGCTCCACTTTTAAACTTGACAATTCTTCCCCGTTTATTTTCCATAGTTTAACTGTTCCATTGGTACTTGCTGAAGCAATAATTTGGCCATCTGGACTAAAAGAGACGCTTGTTATTTTACCGCTGTGTCCTTTTAAATCATAAAGCAATTCGCCATTTTTTTGCCAAATTTTGACAGTTTGGTCGTCGCTTGCCGAGACAAGCATCTGACCGCTAGGACTGAAAATTGCCATCCTAATTTTATCAGTATGCCCTGTTAATGTTGCTTGCAAATTTCCATTATTTTGCCAAAGTTTGATATAATTATCATCGGTAGCAGTCACAATTGTTTGACTGTCGGGACTGAAACTCGCGAAAGCAAGGGTACTGGCTTGAGTCTGCAAGCGGCGGCGTTCCCGAAAGTTGTAAACTGCCTGTTCGAGGGCGATCGCCACTCGCATCTGAATATCTGAACTCACTCCGAGCGATCGTTTCATTTCTGTAACAGCTCTGATGCTTTCTAGCAAAGCTTCTTCTTTTTTATCTGCGGCAAATAGCGTTTCTGATAGCAAACTGAGAGTGAGAATTTTGTTGTTTCTTTCTTCGATTGACGGTTTTACCCAAAAAGCTACTATCAGGATTGATATTAATATGACTGCGGCTCCTGTAACTGTTTGCACTCTCAGTTGTTGCTCGCGCCAAAGTTTAATTGCAATCGCTTTTTTCTGCTTTTGTGCTTCGCTTAGTTCCTCTAGTAACTTTTTTTCGCGGCGCAGTTGTTCAATTTCAGTTTGAGTTTGTTTTTCGCGATCGCGCAATTTGGTAAATTCCGCTTCTTGACTCGCACCTAAAAATTGATAATCTTGGGTGCTCAAGCTTTTATTGGCCGCCCACTGTCGGGCATCTTCCAGTGCTTGACCGCGCAACAAGCGAGATTCGTCTTGACAATTTGTAGCTATCCATGCTGTTAGGGATTCAGCATAGGGGCGCAAGTCGCCGAGCGCTTTTTCTACCCAGTCATGGCTGAATATAGCTGCGTAAATGCGGTTGGATACGGTTAATTTTCCGGCTCGTTTTACTACTAATCCGCTCAGCCGCAATTCTGTTTGTTCGGGAGTATCATCCGCCCAGATTCCCCCACCCCCCTTTAACAAGGGTAATGCTGGCATTTTCTCGCCCCTGATTAAGGGGGGTGGGGGGGGATCGCAGGGTGGCAATATTTTTTGATATAGTCCTAATAACCTACTGGCGTGGTGGTGACTTCTGAGAAGGCGATCGCGAATTGTTTTGATGTGTACCGGTTCATCGGACGATTCCCAATTATCAATAATATGAGATTGCACTATCTCGCTAATTAATAATGGATTTGTAGTAAAAATTTCAGTTTGGCTTTCATCCGTTGAGTCTGATATAAGAGAAGCCGAAGCTAAGCTTTTTACATGGTGCAGAATCAGCTTGCAAAGCTTTTGAGTCAGAAAGGGCTGCCCTCCAGTCCAGTCCAAAATCTCTTTTAAAACCTCTTTAGGATTGTCTACTTTTCCCTCAAACCCCTTGGCTAAAGGCAGAGCTTCCTGTAATGTAAAACCGTGCAATTCAATTGCTAAACCGATATTAAAGGGCGTGCGAGTTGCATCGCTAATTAAATCCGATGGCGTAGCTACTCCCAGCAAAGCAAATGTAATGCGCTGGTATTCTGAATTGTGAGCGCGTTTATTGTAGCAACATCTAATTAATGCAAAGAAATCGTCTAGCGGTTCTTGGAAACTCAGAACGCTATCAATTTCATCAATAAAAATGACCAGGTTTTGAGAAATTTTGACCAGCAGCAACTCTTCAATTAACTCTCCTAAGCGCTGCACCGGCGGCATCAACTCTCTCTCCCGCCACCAAGTCATAAACTCGACTGGGTTAAACAGGTTGAAACTGCACAATAGCTTGTAAGCGACGCCGCCGTACCACTTATCTAGAGAGACTTGCTGGTTGCCAATGTCCGAAAGGTCGATCGTAGCACAGGCAATGCCATCAGCCGAGAGTTTTTGTACAGTTCGCACTAGCAAACTGGATTTGCCCATTTGTCGGGAATTGAGCACGTAACAAAACTCTCCGGCTTTGAGGGCTTGATAAAGTTCAGAGTCAGCTTGTCGCACTACATAAGTAGGTGCATTTTGCGGGAGACTGCCGCCGATTTGATATTGGTAATCGACTGTCATTATATTGCCTCTATTGATAACTTTGTCTCAGTTCTATGGTGCCTGTAGCACAAGCAATTTTACCATTTTGATAAGTTGGTTCTGGTGGTTTAATTGTACCAGGAGAATCAGCTCCGCACAATATAGATGTGGTCGTTAGTTTATTTTTAGAAGCATTTGACTCAACTTTTGGAGCAGGAATTACAAAAACCCCACCGACAAAGCTTTTAAGATCTTTATGCTTTGAGACTCCATAATTAAATGTTGCTTTTTTTGTTGTATGGTGGGAATATTTGTAATTTTCTGTCTCGGTTTTAATAACGCGAATTCCTAAAGCCTTAACAGAAGTGCTAAAAACACTTTTTTCGGCAAAATAGGCTTGCTGGCGTTTGTTGATTAAGCTAATATAATCTCTGGGTTCCCATTGCTTGTTGATCCTAACCCTCATCTGAAAGGGTGGCACAGCTACCGAAGCCAATACTCCCATTACCATTAAAAACACTAAGTATCCACCAACATTCGATGCAAGGCTAGCTGATTTATAATTTTGTTGACTCATTGTTTTGTATCCTCTCTATTTGTTGTAAAAACTTTAGTCCGGTCAATCTCAATTGAAGGCCAATTTGATATTGTAATCGACGGTCATTATATTGCGTATAGGTAGATTATTGGGGCAATTGTGTTGTGCCTTTCCCACAAGCAATTTTACCATTTTCATAGGTGGGTTCCGCTGGTTGAATTGTACCGGGAGAATCAGCTTCGCACAATATGGACGTTGTAGTTATGTCCTCTTTAGCAGCCTTTGGAGCAAACTTTTTAGCAGGTACCATAAAAACCCCACCGACATAACTTTTGAAGTCGTTTTCCTTTGCTACTGCATAAGAAAATGCTGCTTTCTTAGTGACCCGCCTTGAATACTTGAAAGGTGTTGTCTCTGTTTCAATGCCAATTCCCACAGCCTTAACAGAAGTGGAAAAAGCTTTTTTTTCTGCAAAATAGGCTTGCTGACCTCGGTTCACTGAGCTAACATACTGTTGCACTTGAAATGTCATATACGATTTCATATACTTATCATGCGCGCTATCACCTAGAAATGATGGCAGAGCGATCGCACCAATTGCTCCAATGCCCATTAAAAGCAGTAAGCATCCGCAACCATTAGGTGAAATGCTAGCTGATTTAGAATCTTGTTGACTCATAGTTTTGTATCCTCCCTGTTTGTAGTAAAGACTTTAGTCCGGTAAATCTCAATTGAAGGCCAATTTGATATTAGTAATCGACTGTCATTATATTGCGTATAGTTAGATTATTTAGACCGTTTTGTTGTGCCTTTCCCACAAGCAATCTTACCATTTTCATAGGTGGGTTCCGCTGGTTTAATTGTACCGAGAGAATCAGCTTCGCACAATATGGACGTTGTAGTTCTTTCCTCTTTAGCAGCATTTGGCTCAAAGTTTTTAGCAGGAACTATAAAGACACCGCCGACATAACTTTTTAAGTCTTTTTCCTTTGAAACGCCATAATTAAATGCTGCTTTCTTAGTGGCACGAATTGAATACTTGAAATTTGTTGTCTCTGTAATGCTGCCAATTCCTAAAGCATCAAAAGAAGTAGAAAAAGCACTTGTTTCTATAAATACGGCTTGCTGGGCTTTGTTCATTGCGCTAACATACTGTTTGTTTTCGGATTGCGGTGTCCTCCCACCCTGACTCAGAAATGATGGCAGAGCGATCGCGCCAATTACTCCAATGCCCATTAACAGCAATAAGCATCCGCAACCGCCATAAGCTGCATTGCTAATACTTGATTCTTGATATTTAGTCATGTTTTGTCTCCTTAAAGGGTATATACAATGCGAATTAAATTCAGTGAGGCAGAGCCTCGGGATCTGCGTTACCAGGAAGAGCCTGGTAACGAGGAAAACGAGGGAATACTAATCCCTAAGCTCGCAGCTTTTGTACTTCTTTGCGATCGACGGATGTTGGCTGAATCACTTTACTGCCGATCGCAAAATCGCGCAATTCCACTCTTGTAAACTTCACACCCCAAGGATCTGTCGCTGTATCCAACTCCTCTACTAAAGCATTATTGATTTCATGGCGAGCCGTGTAAAGTTCCTCCATAGATAATGTCGCAATGTGAGTCCGAATTGAAAGAATCAGCATATTTAACATCGCTTCCTTGAGATTCTGCACCTTGTAGGAAGCTTTTTCTAAGTCAATAATTCGCCAGTAAACAATAAACTCAACGGTGATGGCAAGGCGATCGCGCGTCATGCATGGTTGCGGTGGCAAGTTTAAAATTTGCTCGCGCAGAGTTTGTTTATAGGCGACTGTTTCGACAAAGGGAATCAGAAAGGTCAAACCAGGTTCGAGTTTTTTGCGATCGTACTTTCCGAAAATTTCAACTAAAGCCTCATCTCCTTGACGGACAATTTTTACGCTGCTGGCTAAGGATACTCCGGTAATTGCAAACAACACCATCAAAAAATACTGATACATAATGAAGCTCCTGGTAAATAGTTGACAGTTGACAGTTGATAGTGATTTCTGAGTCTCTTAGAGAGGGACTTTGTTTGGCAAGAAGCGATTTCAATCGCCGAGTCATAAAAGAGCCAACTCAGATTTAGCCGTTGATGTGAATTAATCTGTGAGGTACAACAATCAGCGTGTTTCCTTCGCGGCGCAAAACGTAAACTTTTTGTCGGGGTGCGATCGCCCCTTGGGAATCGTCATTGCGAGCTTTCCACGAAGCCCCTTCATAAATCACCATTCCGGTTTCTCCGGGGAATATCTCGGAGATTGTTGTCGCTTCGGTTGCTTCGGGAATGACAAACTTTTTGCGAACAATGAAAATCGGTCGAATCCAGATGCTCAGCGCGAGGGCTATCCCCATCCAGTAGAAGATTTGCCAGTCAAAATCTTCATACATTATGTTCGCCCAACTAAACTGAAATGCTACAGATCCTCTCCACAAAATAAATGATTCAATTAAAGCCGAAGCTCCCATCATTAGCAGGTAAAATCTGTATTTTTGGGGCTGAGTTTTGATGATTAATAGCTCCATCGCACTAAGCACAACTCCGAGCAGCAGCCAGAATAGGGGCGGGGTGAAGGCGAAACCTGGTTGATTAGTGGCTGAGGCCAGCGACCAAATTAGGAGAGAATACACAATGCTTTTACCTCGTTTTGATGGGATTCAACCTTGTTATTTCTAATCTAATCAGGCGGCTATTTGAGTTGGCGACTGAGTTATTTGAAAAATCATCGACTTTTCATCGACTTTTCATCGACTTTAGGGGCGGTTGGCATTTATGATGGTTTCAGTGTCTCGATTGTGATAAGCAATGCCACGATCGCTAAGGGTGCGCGAAGAGTGCATTCGCGCAGTTAAATCCTGTCTCCTGAGAAATGGCTTTCCCAGTCAGAAAATCCTGGCTGAGGATTTAGGGATGGCGCAATCTACTGTCAGCCATTTTCTGAATGGCAAACCTGTGGATTATGCCAATTTCATCGAAATTTGTCGCGGATTGGGCCAGGAATGGCGCGATATAGCGGATTTTGAGGCTAATTCAGAGCCAGAGGAGGTAGTGCTGGTGAGGGCAAAAGTGGCGATCGTCTTCGAGGGCTTTCCTTCGGATCGCTTCGCTAACGCCAACGCCCGTTGGCGAAGCCCTCGAAGAGGATCGACCTCAAACACTACCCTTTCTCAGCAGTTACACCAAGCTTTGACTGCGGGAGGGCACGAAGTCTTTTTTATTAACAACAGCAGCGACTCAGCCTCATATTTAAAACGTTGCGATTATTTGGTGTTGCTGATTTCCCAAGAATCGGCCGCTAGCGAAATGATATTGGAACAAGTGCAGCTAGCCAAAGAATTGCACAATTTAACTGCTCATAAACCCGCAATTTTACCGATTTTACTTGAATTTAATACACCGCTTTCTTTTGATTTACTGAGCTATTTAGCAGGAATTCAGCCCTGGCTGTGGCGCGGTGTTGGCGACTCATTTAAGTTATTATCACAAATTTTAACCATTATCAAAGAAGGTCGCACATCGTTAACGGCCGACCATGAATTGGCTGTAGAATGGAAAGTAATTACTAGCACCAAACAGTCAATAATTCAACCCCTGCCAGCAGCGCCGCCAGAATTGCCGGGAGGACAAGTTGAAATAGCTTCTCGTTTTTATATCGATCGCCCTCCGATCGAATCCCGCTGTTACGAGACGATCGCCCAACCGGGAGCGCTGATCCGCATAAAAGCACCCAGACAAATGGGCAAAACTTCCTTGATGGCGAGGATTTTGCATCATGCAGAACAGCAAGGTTCTCGCACGGTAGCGCTGAGTTTTCAGCTAGCCAATAGGAAAATCTTCACTAATTCAGATACATTTTTGCAGTGGTTTTGTGCGAGCATCGGTCAAGAGTTAGGAATGCTGGAGCAGTTGCCCAAGTGTTGGGAATTAGCAGATTTGATTGGCAGCAATCAGTGCTGCAAGGCTTATTTTGAACAGTATTTGCTTTCAGAATCCTCAAAACCCCTGACGTTAGGCTTGGATGAGAGCGATCGCCTGTTTGAATCGCCGGAAATTGCCGACGACTTCTTTGGGTTATTGCGCGCTTTGCATGAAGAAGCAAAACGGCGAGATATTTGGAAAAAATTTCGCTTGATTGTGGTGCATTCGACGGAAGTTTATATCCCGCTGGATGTGAATAAATCGCCGTTTAATGTGGGATTGCCGATTGAATTGCCGGAGTTTAATTCGCAGCAAGTGCAAGATTTGGCTAAACGGCACGGATTGAATTGGAGTGATGGCGAAGTTGTAGAATTGATGGGTTTAGTGGAAGGTCATCCTTATTTGGTACGGCTGGCAATTTATCACATTTCGCGTCAAGATGTGAGTTTAAATCAGTTGGTAAAATATGCAGGAACTGAAGCGGCAATTTACAGCGACCATTTGCGGCGGCATTTATGGAATTTAGAGAAATATTCGGAATTAATGGAGGCGATGAAAGAGGTTGTGAGTGTTTCCCAGCCAGTTAGATTGAGGGCAGAATGGGGGTTTAAGTTAAATAGTATGGGATTGGTTAAATTAGAGGGAAATAATTACATTCCGAGATGTCGATTGTATGAGGAATATTTTCGCGACCGGCTAAATGGCAAATAATATCGAATTATTGAACCGCGAAGATGCTAAGGACACGAAGGAAGAACCCCCCACCCCCCAGGCCAGTTTCATTATCAGAAAAACCAGGATTTTGTAGGGGTAGTGCCAAGAGTGCCTACCCCTCCCCAGCGACGCGATTCATGGGCATTGCAGCCATAGGGCACGGACACGGAGGCACCGCCCCTAGGAAAAATGAAACCGCCCTGCCCCCTTGGAGGGAATGGGGGAGAGAAGAAGTAGATCGTGTTCTGGGGGGAAGGGAGTAATGAAAAGTTGATGAGAAGTCGATGAGAACTCACTCAAGTTCTCAAATAGCCACGTGATTTAATAAAAATAGAGTAGAAGCAAGGCGCAGTAGGCGAGGTTTGCAAACCCCACCGCACTCAATGGACTGGGTGAAAACGACGCTAACAATAACTTGCTTGTTTTTCTTAACCTCGACTGTTAGATTAGGCGATGTTAGACAAACTACGCGTAGACTCGCTGTTTGACTCTAGAATCCCCATGTGTTTACGCCGGGGAGTATGTCAATCACTTGAAAACTACTCTGCTAACACATTTGGACAACAACCATGCAGCTTAAAAAAAATCCTCAACTCGATGCACTCAACAAACAAGCAGTATCGAGAACAACCAAGCAGCTTAAGACAAACCTTCAACTCGATGCACTTAACAAACAAGCGCCATCTTCAGAAAAAAACATTCCCCCTAACAAAAAAAGTAAATCTTGTGTAGGAACTTTACTGAGGATCACTTTTATTTATGTTCCTGTGGTCCTGATATTTGCTGCGAACACCCTCCTTCTTTCTAGCGGTTGTGGTGGCAAGACGAAGCGATCAGAAGCTAAGCAATATGTTAGCTCAATGAACAAAGGTCAACAAGCAATATACGTCGAGGAGGGCGCATTTTCCAATTCCGTTAATGCTCTGCGCCTCGGCATTAAAACTCAGACAACCAACTATAACTATTCAACCATATCTACCAAAAATGCTGCGTTTAGTTATGGTGTAGCCCGCAGCAATAATCTTACTAGCTATGTCGGGGCTGTATTTTTAGTACCTGTTTCCAAAGCAGCTAACAAAGAGCTGACTACTGTATCCATTCTGTGTGCAGCAAATTCTCCTGGAAATACCCAACCGTCTGCTCCTATCCTTCAGAATGGTAATCCTGTCTGCGCTGCTGGTAGTAGCGACGTATTTAAGTAAATATCGACATTAATCAGAATCTCATGTTACCTGAAATTGTCAAAGGCTTCATCGTCTTAGCGGCCATCTTCATTCCCCTCGAAAGAATCTTATCCTTGCACAAGCAAAAGATATTCCGTCTCGGATGGGCAACCGATGCCACTTATTTTTTTACAGGTCACTTTATTGGCAGATCCGGGGCTATTGTGGTGACTGTAATTTTGTCGCTGATAACTAATTTACTCAACCCGGAATTGCAAAGCAAAGTAGCCTCTCAACCTGTCTGGTTGCAGTTGGCAGAAGCAGTTATCGTTTCCGATATGGCATATTATTTCGCTCACAGACTACTGCATGAAGTACCCTGGCTTTGGCAATTTCATGCAGTCCATCACAGCATTGAACACATGGACTGGTTAGCAGCAGTACGGGTGCATCCCTGCGAGCAACTCTTTACTCAGGTTTGCAAAATTATGCCTCTTTACTGGTTGGGATTTACTAAGGAGAGTTTGGTAGTTTATGCTCTTTATTCGGCCGCGATCGCTTTCTTAATTCATTCTAATATTAAATTAAAATTTGGCATCCTAAAATGGTTTGTAGCAACCCCACAATTTCATCACTGGCATCACAGTAAAATTCCCGGAATCAACACCAAAAACTTTGCTGTTCAGTTGCCACTGTTAGATTTGCTATTTGGCACTATGTATATGCCAGCGAAAAAAATGCCTCATAAATATGGAATCTCTGATTCTCTACCTGCTGGATATGTCGGACAAATATTCTTTCCATTTTTAAGGATGATGAAAAATGCTAGATGAAAATGCAAAACCAGGTATTAATCGCTATTCTCGCCTTTTGCGAGTAATTATGGGTTTTGGCTTGACGAGTGTTGCTTCTCTGAGTGCAGTTGCCCTATTTCATCACATGGATATCCTAACTTTTATCGCCAGTTTAAATACGAAACAAGTAACTGTCGATCAATTGCAGCAGGGTGAGTTGAAACCAGTGATTTTGATTGATGTGCGATCGCCCGAAGAATACGCGGAAGATCGCATCGGTGAAAGTCCCCTTGTTCCCATAATTGATATTGAGATGGGGTTCGGTGTCAAGCAGATTCAATCCATTGTAAAAGCTAGGGTCAAATCCGAGCGAACTCAGCCAGTAATTGTACTTTATTGTGCCAGAGGAGGGCGATCGGTTAAAGCATACAAACAGTTGGAAAAATTCGCTTTGGATTCCCAAGAATCAGGAGGAAATGAGACTAATAAGATTAAGGATATTAGCCTGAATGTTGTTGTCCTTTCAGGCGGTATCAAAGCGTGGCGGCAAGCAGTGCCGGCTGCAAAAGATGCCCAGATATTAGCCCCAATTACTTTGCACACCTTCATAAAGTCTCCCTCAGTCACCCTGCTTTCGGAATGAATCGGGGCAGTTGTGACCAAATTGATTTCTGTCAAATCTCTATCAATAGAAAGGTGTATCGTGCTGACAGATTAGCTATCTTCAAGAAAAGTAGCCATTATCCTCAGCAATCTGCAACGGTTGGCTGTTTGGGCAGGCAGCACAATAATTAGAGTTAGCATAACTTTATTCCATGCAAAACACCCTAGAGATACTTCCTTCTTCCGACTCGCCGAGTCTTCCCAAAAAGCAACCCGCACCCCCAAATTACGAAGCAGCCGATCGGCAATTTGTCAATTTGCTAGAAGTCGAGGATTTAGACAAGACGGTGGCGGCAAAACCGTTACTTGTCAGCGATTTTGAAAGCGCGATCGCCTATGCAATTCAAGCAGCTTACCAACAGGAACCGGGCGATGAGGCCGCTCACCGCTTCTTGCAGCGCGTGCTTTACCGTATCAACCGCCTCAACTTGTTTTGGTACGACGATTTGCGCCGCTACAATAACGAGCGATCGCACTATTTGCGTTCTGTGCGCGATCGCATTGAGGAACCTTGGCAGCAGTGGGAACTGGCGCAAATCGACGTTGCAGCGCTGCAAAAATTGCCGGATGTCAAGCAAGCCCTGCGCGATCGCGCCGCCGCCGATGTCGATCCTCCGTTAACTGAGCTCGATCGCTACCAGCGGGAACAGATGACTGAAGAGGGATACAAACACCTACTGGCGATCGCCTCTTTCGACGGTTTAGTGGAAGCCAGCCGCCTTTCTCGCATCCTCGGCGGTGCCGGCAACGAAATTCAGTGTACCCTTACCCGAGTGCTGATGGAAGAATACGGCGGCGGTCGCCTCCCCCGCAAGCACTCGACCTTTTTTGCTCAAATGCTGGCTGAATTCGATATGAGTACAGAACCAGAAGCGTACTTCGATTTAGTGCCTTGGGAAGTGCTCGCAAGCATTAATCACAACTTTCTGCTGACGGAACGCAAGCGCCATTTTCTGCGCTACAACGGCGGACTCACTTATTTTGAGGTGGCGGGACCCGTCGCTTACCGCAATTATCTAGCCGCAGCCCAGCGTTTGGGCCTCTCGCAGGCTGCGATGGGTTATTGGGAACTGCACATCAAAGAAGACGAGCGTCACGGCCGCTGGATGTTGGATGAAGTGGCGATCCCGTTGGTTGATAGATACCCGCAGGAGGCTTGGGAGCTGGTGTTGGGGTACGATCAGGAGAAGTCGATCGGCGATCGGGCTGCGGCTGCTGTGGTGCGATCGATCCAAGCCACAGAGCACAATTAACAGCTATATCGTAGGGTGGGTCAGAGACGGATGCACCCTACGATATAGCACCGTTCTCAATAAGCCTTTGAGAAACAGGCAAGATGCCTGTTCCACAAAGAGTGTATTTCTTGTGGAACAGGCATCTTGCCTGTTGCTGACAATGTTGCAACATCTCAGGGGCACCCTACCAGCGCTGTATTTTAAAATGCTGTCATTAACTGAATTAGCTCGATCGACAAATCTCTTTGCGACTTTTCTTGCTTCTTAAACAAAACTCCAGCCAGCAGATAGATGTTTTCCGAATAAAAAGCCATTCCCTGTTCTCGGAGAGTGGCGATCGCGCTTTTCACCTTTGGTTCCGAGCTATAATAGCCAAAATTTAAAGGTGCAATCTCAAAATTCGCAACCGAGTAGCCTCGCTCCAAGGCATAATCGATCAAACCCACAGGATTAGAATAGCTAGAAACCATCAGCAAAACTTCATCACTGCCCAGAGATAAAAGTTTTTTAGCAATTGTACAACCATCACTCCCGCCGTGCAACAGCGGCTGGTAAATCTGATCATCCACCGCCGGCAAGTAAGGCGGATTTGAGATGACACAATCCGCCGACTCGTATAAAGGCGAATCAAAAAAAGAGCAATTGTTGACGGTGTATTTTTCGCTCAGTTGATATTCCTTAATTTGAGACTGAGCAATTTTCCAAGCTACATTATTTAGCTCAAATCCCTGTATTGTCCCATCAAAATCACTTCTCAGCAAAGACTTAATAACTGGACTTCCCTCTCCTGAACCAAACTCTACGATAAGTCGAGAATTGTCACTAGCATTTAACACTAAACTTTCCAAGCAGTGCGCGTAAAAATCAGATTCTTCCGGGCAGTGGAATACCTGTTTCAGAGGATGGGATGAAGTGAGCATAAATTCTGTAACAAAGTTGACTATTTTAAAAGTATCGAATAACTAATATCCCAGCCATCTGTCGCAAGAGCTATTTTATCAACTTGTGCAATCTCTCTCTTCCTGTTTTATCGGGTGCGACCGAATAACTATTACTGCCGACAGATTATCAAATTAACTAGATTAATCCGATTGACAGATTGCCATTATATAGCGATTGCTGGTGAGATAGTACCTAAGCAAATAATTGTAAATTTTAATAGTGTCAGATATGACCTTTTTTAATTATTCAGTTCCGCCTCTGCGCCGGAAACAGCTTAACATCGAGGTTCAAGATTTAGAAGGGCTATGGCAGGTT
The DNA here is from genome assembly GCF_036701875.1 of Microcoleus sp. MON1_C5. Lineage (NCBI taxonomy): Bacteria > Bacillati > Cyanobacteriota > Cyanophyceae > Oscillatoriales > Microcoleaceae > Microcoleus > Microcoleus sp. MON1_C5. The sequence continues at coordinate 61,100 of NZ_JAUBRN010000012.1, forward strand.
CAGTTTCCCCTTGGCAAAGATCGATTTTATTCACAATTTTATACTTGTCTCGATCGAACTTGCTTGCTTTGGAGCTTGCTGTTAATACCCATCTTCGGCACACCACAATTTTTTTCTGTGAGTTGGATGCTGCAAGCAGGTTTGTGGTCAGCGCTCAGCCTCGTAGGTACAGCAGCAATGGTAAGCATGACATACTCTTGGGTCAAAATAGAACGCCTGGCTTGGGTGCTTTACGGTTGGGTAATACTAATGTTATTAGGATTGCTGCTGACCGATTTAGCAATTTTTCTGCGTTGGGGAAAAGTGTTGGCGAATCTCTGTCCCCTGTGGTTGGGAATGAGCGGAATAGGGTATTTGGGGACTGGATTTGCAGTGCGATCGCGCGCGCTTTTAGCAGCAAGTTTATTTCATCTCTTGGGGATTTTGATTTTGCCTTACACGGGCGGTTGGTCTTTCCTATTTACGGGAACCGTAATGGTATTTAGCTTGCTGGTTTTAGCCGAATTGCAATGGGATATGCACCAGCCGATTAACAAACTGCATTAACTTCTGTAGCACCGCGATTCCAACAGGTTTCAACGTAAAGCATTAACCACAAGTGATGAGTACAGTGCTAATGACTGATTAGCTCATGCCCGCTAGAATAACGTCGCTGCAATGGGTTGGTAGTGAGGATTCTTCGTTCTAATCAAAATTTGAGGAATGAAGCCCTCACTAAACAACGGATAGGGGTTATGTTAGCGGACACGATATTACTGATGGCTGATAACTAATTGCCACCAGACTGTACAGATTTGCGGGTTTGGTTAGTATCGTCGCCCTTGTGATGCCACGTGCCACCTTCGCCTTGAACGTATTCAGATTTTACGCTGTTCCAAGCAACGCTAGTAGCACCATCGGCGCTCATTCCATCTTCACTAGCGCTCTTAAAAGCCGCCTGAAAAATTTGTTTCGCCCCTTGGGGGAGTTCTTGTGCTTCCGAAGGTAAGGTGTCAAATTGTTGTTCTGGCATAATGACCTCTAATTATTAAACATAATTTTAATCTTATATACAAGAAGCAACTACTTTCCTCTCTCTAAAAGCAAGTCTTAAACCGCACTTTTCTCATTCCCAAGACAGATGTAATATTAGATTTCTTCTGAATGGCGAAGGGAATTGACTTGCCGTTGCTGGTTGCCCCGGATTTGGGTAATTTCTTTTCTGAAACAGTCATTAATCTGATTTCGGCTTTTTCACTTGCGAATTTAGAAAAAGCGATGAACATTAGATAGCCAATTCTGGCAATCATTCGATACAGCATACTTGATGTCTGCTTGTGAAATGTGTTAGAGAATAAGCGCTATCTGGCATAGTTTTGGGTTTACTATATCAGAGTTTAGCCGATCGCACTCACAAGCAATTCTGACGACTGCGCCACCGTTGGTTAATTTCATGTCGCGCGGGCACGACTCGGATAGCCCTCAGTTGGCCTTCGTGTTTGAGGCAACTCAAATCCCAGTCAAAAGCCTTGCTGTTGGGGGAGTGCAGGTGTTCTGGCGACTCAGAGCGAGCCATCGGGCGTTTTGAGATAATTTAGTTTCCTGAGAAAGTTTGAGCGGTGTGCTACGAGGGGCAAAATTGCCAGCAGCAAGTTAAGGAAAAATAGCGCTCAATAAAATTTAAAACTAACTCCTCTGGCATAGGACTAACCCAAGATTGACGGTGATAAAATCAATAATTTCTGGCTCAAAGCACCTGCTGCCGGGGAAAATTTATAGGAAGAGCCACGCGCTTGTCTCAGAAACCCGGTTGATTCGTATATGTCTCGTTACTCAACCAAAATTTTTCATATCAGCCCGGTTTCTATCCCCCGTACACAAATTTTGATTGAGCTAGTCGGCCGCTCAATCAAATTTCATCCACCACCTGAAATAAAAAGCCATTTTGTCAAATATTCCTAAAGATGAATGGCGAACTTGAAGCATACGTAATAGCTTATAAACTGTTAACGCGACGGTGTAATTAATCAGGGAAAAATTATCGAGGGAACGGGACTAAATTTGCTCCCTTACCTTCATTATTCCGCAGCGAAGGTTAGAAAATTTACACGTTACGCTGTCAATTTGACCCTGCGGTTTTGGCATCACAAGCGATCGCAAGACTCTACGTAAAAGCAAGCATTACCATGAAATCTTCTAAATTGTTGAAAGCTGTTTTAGCAAGCGCTTGTACTTTAGGTTTAGCAACGGTTTCCTTCGCAGTGCCTGCTTCTGCCCAGTCGGGCGGTGCAGGTGGCGGTGCAGGCGGCGGTGCAGGCGGTAGCGTCGGCAGTGGCACAAGCGGTACGACTGGCACAAGCGGTACGACTGGCACGGGCGGTACGACTGGCACAAGCGGTACGACTGATACCACAGGCACCGGTACAAGCGGTACGACTGGTACCGGCACAAGCGGTACAAGCGGTACAAGCGGTACGACTGGCACTGGTACAAGCGGTACAAGCGGTACGACTGGCACTGGTACAAGCGGTACAAGCGGTACGAGTGACACTGGTACAAGCGGTACAAGCGGTACGAGTGACACTGGTACAAGCGGTACGAGTGACACTGGTACAAGCGGTACGACTGGCACTGGCACAAGCGGTACAAGCGGTACGAGTGACACTGGTACAAGCGGTACAAGCGGTACGACTGGCACTGGCACAAGCGGTACAAGCGGTACGACTGGCACTGGCACAAGCGGTACAAGCGGTACGACTGGCACCGGTACAAGCGGTATCACTGGCACGGGTACAACGGGTACAACCGATACGACAGGCACGGGTACAACGGGTACAACCGGCACAACGGGTACAACCGGCAGCGGCACAACGGGTACAACCGGCACCGGCACAACGGGTACAACGGGTACAACCGGTACCACATCGACGCCGGCTGATACTAATTCTGGAGTTTTGAGTGCTCGGCGCGATAGCCCCAACAATTTAGGGTGGCTGGGTGCCTTGGGCGCCTTTGGTTTGATCAACTTGTTTCGGAAAGGCAATACACCCTCCCATCGGTAGTTTCGGGCGATTCCCTACGGGATAGCTTCGCTTGACGTACTTTTGAAAACAACTTAGAGGCTTAGAAATTCATGACTTCACTCAATCGCAAAAGTTTGTTCAAAAAATTGGTAACAGTTGCCGGAATTGCCGGCGTTAGTTCCTTGGTAGCTGTGCCGGGATTCGCAGAATTAAACCGCCACACTAACGGCTTCAACCAGTCGGGCGATCGGGTTCTTGAGCTTGCTGATAACCAAGCCGACGATGCTACTCTTCCTAAATCTCCAAATAGCCCCGCCAACAACACTCCCGGCCGTTCTCCCGACAGTCCAAATACCCCCACCAACAACACTCCCGGCCGTTCTCCCAACTCTCCAAATACCCCCACCAACAACACTCCCGGCCGTTCTCCAAATAGCCCCATCAACAACACTCCCAGCCGTTCTCCCAACACTCCAACAGGTGGCGAAACTTCGCCTAATTCTCTCAGCAGCCAAGACAGAAACTTTGTCATGCAAGCAGGTCAACTTGGTATGCTGGAAGTGGAGCTCGGCAGATTGGCAGTGCAGCGCGGTTCTAGTGCTGGTGTGAAACAATACGGGCAAGAAATGGTTAAGGAACACACCCAGGCTAATGAAGAACTGATGCAGGTAGCAATGCAAAAAGGCGTAAAACTGCCAACCGAAATGAGCAGCCAGAACACAGCTTTGATGGAGCGACTTTCGGGACTCTCCGGTACAAGTTTTGACACCGCTTACAAGCAGGCTATGATCGAGAGCCACAATCAGGCTATTGCTCTGTTTCAGGCTCAATCTCAAAAGGGACAAGATCCCGACTTGAAGGCTTGGGCCACCCAGAAGCTGCCGAACCTTCAGGCGCACTTGCAAATGGTTAACCAAATGTTGGCAGATACCAGCCAGCCCAAATAGGAGGTAGAGGAGGTAGAGTACGATCGCCTAAAAGCCAATCGCACTCTACCTTTGCCAATCCGAGAGGAAACAGCAATAGATTCTTTTAAACCCTATAATTTTTGAGAACAATGGAAGATTTTCTCCGCAGCTTGTTGGGCAGCAATATTACAGCGACGTGGCTGTTATTAATCGTAGGGTTTTGCTGGATTGCTTACATACCCGGCCGCCTGAGAAATTAAAAATTATCCATTAAAACTTCAAAATTAACTAGGTAGGCGCAAATAAACCTTACCGTTGAACAGACTCAGTTATAGCGTGCCTCAGAGGCTCAGATTTTCTACGATATTTCATGCCCTATCTCCGGGGCACCCTACAACTTAGCCTAAATTAATCATTTTTTAACAGACAGGCGTACGATCGCCCGATCGCCCAAACAAGCAAATGCGATCGGGCGATCGTATTTCACCGCAGATTTATTCAAACAACACAAAATTAATTAGTCCTCAGTTTCCACAAAAACACTCACAGCCGCCACAGCGATTAGCATTTCATCATTTTTATCATTCAGAGAGGCGATCGCCCTTCCTGCCACAATCATGCCTCCTTGCTCCACAATCAGAGTTTTGCTGCCAAAAGGCAGCACCGCCAACACCTCCTGTTCCCGCACTTGTTCCGGGTAAGGAACCGCCACCTTAACCTCAACAATCATCTGATTGGGGTCAGTCAAACCCGCCACTTCCCAGACGCCCAGCAAAGCATTGTGGGCGATCGCATTCCGTACAGCCCTTGCACAGGCTACAGTCGGTTCCTGCCCGTGCTGGTCTACCCCCATCCCCATTTCGATGATGAAACATTTACGTGCCATAGTTGCCCCTTGGTTGATTTTTGTTTGTAGTCGTTAGCGAAGCCCTCGAAGAGGATCGCACTCTTTCCCCAAACAATTATCAACCTAATAGACGGCTTTTGATATTATTTTATCAATCGCTCTAACAACAAAAGAATAATACCAGTCTAAAAAAAATCCAACTGTAAGCAAGCTTCAAACCCTTATCAAATCAGCCATTCTCAATCTCAAATCTCAAATGGTATAACTTATGGTAATATAACCAAATTCAGCTTTCCTAGCGGACTGCCCAACTCATCGCCAGCTTGAATCATGGATAGTTTTCTACCAATTGCCTACTTTCAAAACCAATTTCTCCCCTTTACCGACGCCAAAATTTCCATAGCCACCCACGCACTGCACTACGGAACCGGAGTCTTAGGCGGGTTGCGGGGAATTCCCGACCCCCAAAATGCCGATCGAATATTGCTATTTAGATTAGACCGCCACTGTCAAAGATTAAGTCAAAGTGCCAGCTTCCTTCACTGCGATTTACCCGCCAGCAAAATCCAACAAATAATCATTGATTTTGTCCAGAAAAACCAACCAACAAAATCATTTTATATTCGCCCTTTTATCTACACATCAAGTTTAGGAATTGCCCCGCGACTGCACAACGTAGAAACAGACTTTTTTGTCTACGGATTAGAACTTTCAGACTATTTACCCAAAGAAGGAGTCAACTGTAGAATTAGCTCTTGGTACCGCCAAGAAGACCGCAGTTTGCCCTTAAGAGGTAAAATTAGCGGCGCTTACATCACCTCAGCTTTAGCTAAAACAGAAGCAGTACAATCCGGCTTCGACGAAGCTATTATGATGAATTCTCAGGGAAAAGTCAGCGAAGCTTCAGGGATGAACATATTTGTCGCCAGAAACGGTAAATTAGTTACTCCAGGTTTCGAGCAAGATATTCTCGAAGGAATTACCAGAGACAGCGTTATAACTATCGCTAGAGACTTAGGAATTGAAATCACAGAAAGACCAGTTGATAAATCAGAATTGTTGATTGCAGACGAGATTTTCCTGTGCGGAACCGCCGCCAAAATTACGCCAATTAACCGAGTAGAAAACTATCAATTGCCCCAACATAGACCCATCACCGAAAAGATTTTGGACAAACTAACCGGGATTATCGAAAATCGCGACAGCAAGTACAAAGACTGGGTATTTCCGATTAATCTTAATTAACCGAAAATACCTGTGCTACTAGAAGCAAGTTCACTCGTTACCAGGCTCTACCTGGTAACGCAAATCGGGAGGCTCTGCCTCGACATTTGATGGCAACCATGCGAGGCAGAGCCTCTGGATATCGGTTCCCAGGCAGAGCCTAAGAACCAGTTGTTGTGGAGCAGGCATCGTGCCTGCTTCCTGCTAGGAACTACCCGCACAAAACAGCCGCGTGATGGCGAATGTGCTCCTCCATAAAAGTAGCTATAAAATAATAGCTATGATCGTAACCTTCCTGCATCCTTAAACTTAGTGGCTGTCCCGCTGTTGCACAAGCCTCGGCGAACACTTCCGGCAACAACTGCCCGTCAGCCAGATACGAATCAGCAGTGCCGCAGTCAATCAGAATCGGGCGGTTGTATTGCGCCTCAAGTACCAATTCGCTAGCATCCCAAGCCCTCCAAAGCTGTTGGTCGCTGCCGAGGTAGTTTGCAAAAGCTTTTTGTCCCCAATGGCAGCGCATTGGGGCGGAAATAGGCGCAAAAGCGGAAACTGAAAGATAGCGAGATCCATTTTTCAAAGCGCAAATTAAAGCCCCGTGTCCGCCCATCGAATGACCGAAAATTCCCTGTTTTTCCGGTATTGCTGGAAAATTTTCGGCGATTAAATTGGGCAATTCATCAACCACATAACTGTACATCCGATAGTGAGAATTCCAAGGTGCGGCTGTCGCATCAACATAAAAACCCGCACCACTTCCTAAATCCCAATCTTCATCTTCGCCAGGAATGCCAGTATTGCGCGGGCTAGTGTCGGGCGCAACCAGCATTAACCCGTATTTTGCCGCAAATTGTTGCGCCCCCGCTTTTGCCATAAAGTTTTCTTCCGTGGAGGTTAAACCTGATAGAAAATACAAAACTGGTACGGGTTGAGATAAAGCTTGCGGGGGCTGGTAAACAGCGAATTTCATCTCGCTGTTGCAAGCAGAGGATTGATGGCTATAAAAGCCGAGTTTGCCACCGAAACTTTTCTGTTCTTTGTGCAGTTTTAGGGATTCTGATATCATATTAATTCTATTTCTTTTGTGAATTAGATTTTTTTATTAACCGCAGAGGGCGCAGAGGACGCAGAGGCAGAGAGAAAAGAGAAGTTATGTAGGGTGCAGCCGTGTACCTTATGGCTATAGATAGCGCGTAAAACCACTTTTTCCGTAAGTCCTGTCTTCCTTCTTCCGTCTTCTCTCTTCCTTCTTCGTTCAAAAACTCAAAATGTCAACACTGTGCGAATTACTTCGCCTTTGTGCATTAAATCAAAAGCTTCGTTAATTTGGTCGATCGGCATTACCCGAGATACCAAACTATCAATATCAATTTTACCGTCCATGTACCAATCAACAATCTTAGGAACATCAGTTCTGCCTTTTGCCCCGCCAAAAGCCGTGCCTTTCCAAACGCGGCCAGTTACTAGCTGAAACGGGCGGGTACTAATTTCTTGACCGGCTGCCGCTACCCCGACAATTACGCTCACGCCCCAACCTTTGTGGCAGCATTCTAAAGCTTGGCGCATCACATTAATGTTGCCGATACATTCAAAACTGTAATCAGCTCCACCTTTGGTTAAATCTACCAAATAAGGGACTAAATCGCCTTCCACTTCGCGGGGATTGACAAAGTGAGTCATGCCGAATTTTTCCGCCATCTCTCGCTTGTCGGGATTCAAGTCTACGCCGACAATCATGTTAGCTCCCACCAGGCGAGCCGCTTGAATTACATTCAAACCCACGCCGCCCAAACCGAAAACTACCACATTAGAACCAGGCTCTACTTTCGCAGTATTTATGACAGCGCCGATGCCAGTTGTTACGCCGCAGCCGATCAAACAAACTTTATCAAAAGGAGCATCTTCGCGAATTTTTGCTACTGCAATTTCCGGCAATACTGTATAATTAGCAAAGGTAGAAGTTCCCATGTAATGGTAAAGTTTCTGCCCATCTATAGAAAACCTACTCGTGCCGTCGGGCATCACTCCCTGGCCTTGAGTCACGCGAATTGCTTGACAGAGATTAGTTTTGCGGCTCAAACAATATTCGCAGTTGCGGCATTCGGGAATGTAGAGAGGAATTACCCGATCGCCCACTTTGACACTCGTGACTCCCGCCCCAACTTCTGCGACAATCCCGGCTCCCTCGTGGCCTAAGATAGCAGGAAACAAGCCTTCAGGATCGGCACCGGAAAGAGTGTAAGCGTCAGTGTGACAAACACCCGTGGCTTTAATTTCCACCAACACCTCTCCAGCCCTGGGCCCATCTAGATCAACCGTTTCAATGCTCAAAGGTTTGCCGGCACTGCGAGCAACGGCTGCTTTAACTTTCATGCTTTTCCCCTGCGATCGATTTGTCAATTCACCAGTCAATATGTATTCTATTACTTAATGTCAAACTTGGAGCAACTCTATGACAAAATTAATTGTAATTACCGGAGCTAGTCGCGGTCTCGGTCTTGCCATGACCGAAAAGTTTATTGAATTGGGACATACAGTTGTGGGATGCGCCCGTTCTTCAGAAGCGGTGGAAAAACTCAACAAAAAATATAGTGCGCCCCATCATTTTACTTGTTTGGATGTCACCAGCGACGAGCAAGTAAAAGCTTGGGCAACAGAAAGTTTTGCAAAAAATGAGCCACCAGATTTGCTAATTAATAATGCAGGTGTAGCTAATCATCTCGCCCCTCTTTGGAATGTCAGTAACGAAGAATTTTCCCAGGTAATTGATGTTAATATAAAAGGTACGGCTAATGTAATTCGTCACTTTGTCCCGGCCATGATTGCTCGGAAAAGCGGGATAATTGTCAACTTTAGTTCGGGTTGGGGAAGGTCAACTTCGCCGGAAGTCGCGCCCTATTGCGCTTCCAAGTGGGCAATAGAAGGACTTACGCGATCGCTCGCTCAAGAATTGCCTGCAGGTATGGCAGCAGTTCCTTTGAATCCGGGGATAATTCACACGGATATGCTCGAAATTTGTTTCGGAGAAGATGCGGCAAGTTACACATCAGTCAAAGCATGGGTGCAAAAAGCAGTTCCTTTTTTACTCAAGTTAAAACCTTCCGATAACGGAATGCCGCTGACTGTTCCTGGATAATACAGCAACCCTGGCAGGATTTACGCACCTCTCTATTTTCTTCTCCTCTGCGCCCTCTGCGCTCTCTGCGGTTCATTAAAAAATTCAAAAATGAAATAAAATTGCTATATTCCCAAATCACAACTCTTTCGCCAAATAGCCATTGTGAACTTGCCGCTAACCTCCCCCTCGCAAACCGAAACCCGCAAAGCAGACCACCTGCGGATTTGCCTCGAAGAAGACGTACAATTTCGCGAAACTACCAGCGGCCTCGAACGCTACCGTTTTGAGCACTGCTGTTTGCCAGAACTCGATCGCACTGAAATTGATTTAACCTCCACATTTCTCGGCAAAAAACTAGCCGTTCCCCTGCTAATTTCCTCGATGACCGGCGGCACACAATTAGCCCAGACAATCAATTATCGCCTCGCCGATGTCGCTCAAGAATACAAACTAGCAATGGGAGTCGGTTCCCAGCGAATCGTCGTAGAAAATCCTCAACTAGCTCCTACATTTGCCGTCCGTCGCCGCGCTCCAGATATTCTGCTATTTGCCAATATCGGAGCAGTTCAATTAAACTACAATTACGGTTTGGAAGAGTGCCAAAAAATTGTTGATACTTTAGAAGCAGACGCACTAATTTTGCATCTCAATCCGCTGCAAGAGTGCGTTCAAACAGAAGGCGATACTAACTTTAAAGGACTGCTAGATAAAATTGCCAAATTGTGCGCTAAATTACCCGTACCAGTTATTGCTAAAGAAGTCGGCAACGGTATTTCAGGAAAGATGGCAAAGAAATTGCTCGCCGCTGGGGTAAGTGCGATCGACATTGCCGGGGCCGGAGGCACTTCTTGGGCGAAAATAGAAGGAGAGCGAGCTAAAGATGGCAAGCAGCGCAGGTTGGGCGCAACCTTTGCCGACTGGGGAATACCGACAGCCGAGTGCATTGTCAGCACCCGCGCCGTAGCGCCGGATGTTCCTCTGATTGCCTCTGGAGGCTTGCAGAATGGATTGGATGCAGCGAAGGCTATCGCTCTTGGCGCGGATATTGCGGGACTGGCGCGGCCGTTTCTGCAAGCTGCAGCGGAATCGGAATCAGCCGCAGCCCTCCTAGCTGAGGTTTTAATTGCAGAAATCGCTACCGTGATGTTCTGTACGGGCTGCGCTAATTTGGATGAGCTAAAACATTCTGGGGTTTTGGAAAGGTTAAGATAAAAGTGAGTCAGCAGTCAAAAGTCATTAGTCAGCAGTCAAAAGTCATTAGCTAATAACTAACGACAGCGGATAATTGCTAAATCCTAGTTGCAGGAATTACCAATAAAATCGTTTTCGCGCTTCATCGGAATAATATTTTTCCGAGTGCAGTGCGAGCATCCCGCTCACACGCTCGGTATCATTCCGCTTTAACCAGATTTGCTCTCACTAATGACTAATAACTAATCACTAATTACCAATTATCTAATGAAAGATTTCCTAAAATATACCTGTGCAAGTTTACTGGGAACCTTCCTAGGACTGCTGCTGCTGGGCAGCATCGGATTGGGAGGACTGGTAGTGCTAATTGCTATGGCGGCATCCTCGTCCAAAGATTCGGGCCCGCAAGTTAAAGATAAGTCGGTATTGGTATTAGACCTTTCTTTAAATATCACCGACAGCAAACCGAGCCGTAGCACTGGCGCGGCGATTGAAGAAGTGCTTTCGGACGATTCCGGCGATACAGTGACGCTGCGGACTGTTTTAGACACCATCGAATCGGCTAAAAAAGACCCGAAAATAGTTGGCCTTTATCTCCAAGGTAGCTCAAATTCGAGCAGCAGCGGGTTTGCCAATCTCAAAGAAGTTCGATCGGCCTTGCAGCGTTTTCGAGATGCCAAAAAACCCATTTTTGCTTACCAGATGGACTGGAATGAGCGAGATTATTACCTCGGTTCCGTTGCTAATACAATAGCAGTCAATCCTTACGGCGCTTTGGAAATCAACGGTTTTAGCAGTCAGGCAATGTTTTTCACCGGTGCTTTGGAAAAATACGGCGTGGGAGTGCAAGTGACTCGCGTCGGGAAATACAAGTCAGCCGTTGAGCCGTTTTTGCTCACAAAAATGAGTCCCGAAAATCGCCAGCAAACTCAAAAGTTGCTCGGAGATATGTGGGGAGAATACCTGCAAACTGTCGCCCCGAGTCGCAAAGTGACTGTTCCGCAACTGCAAGCGCTTGCAGATAATGGCGGAACTTTGATGGCTGACGAAGCTCTAAAAAGCAAGTTAGTTGATAAAGTTGTATACTTTGACGAAATATCGACTGAACTTAAAAAACTCACAGGAATCGATGGCGAAAACAAATCTTTCAAACAAATTAGTTTGAAAAATTACGCAAGAGTTGCTGAGAATAAAAACTCAACTCGCGCTAACAATAAAAACCAAATTGCTATACTTTACGCCGAGGGAGAGATTGTAGACGGCGAAGGGGGCCCGACTCAAGTAGGAGGCGATCGCATCGCTCAAGAAATGCGGAAAATTAGAGAAGATAACGACGTAAAAGCAGTGGTTTTGCGCGTCAACAGTCCTGGAGGCAGCGCGACGGCGGCCGAAGTCATTGGGCGCGAAGTTATGCTGACGGGCAAAAAGAAACCCGTTATCGTTTCGATGGGCAATTTAGCAGCTTCCGGCGGCTATTGGATTTCGATGGGTTCCAGCCGCATTTTTGCCGAACCCAATACGATTACCGGTTCGATCGGCGTTTTTGGAATGCTGTTTAACGCCGAAAAGTTGGCTGCTAACAACGGCCTGACTTGGGACGTTGTGAAAACCGCCCGGTTTGCGGATACTAACACGGTTTCCCGTCCCAAAAATCCTCAAGAATTGGCGAATATTCAGAGGATAGTCGATCGCATTTACGATCGATTTATTACTAAAGTCGCCGACTCCCGCAAACTGCCGAAAAACAAGGTACAAGAAATTGCTCAAGGCAGGGTGTGGTCTGGTACGGCCGCGAAACAGTTGGGTTTAGTCGATGAAATTGGCGGGCTTGAAGATGCTGTCAGAGAGGCGGCGAAGCAAGCTAAACTCGGCGACGATTGGAAGTTAGAAGAATATCCCAAACGCCGCAGTTTGGAGGAGCGAATTTTGGAAAGAATTTCAGGCGTTCACGTTTTGAAACCAGCCGCCAAACTCGACCCGCTAACGGCCGAATTTAAGAAAATGCAAGATGAATTGGCTGTGATCAAGTCGATGAACGACCCGCAGGGGGTTTATGTTCGCTTGCCTTTCAATTTGCGGATTGATTAATTAATACCAACTCCGGGATTTTTACCCCTTTATTCTTCAGTCCCCTTTGTTAGGACGAAAGTTTTGCTCTTGAACCGTTGCAAGCGCTGAGTCTGATCGGGGTTTTTAACGCGGATTTGGTAAAAGTAGGGTGACGCATCCTACCAACAACTGAAAAACCCGGTTTCTTGAAGAAACCGGGTTTATGAATACCCTAAAAGTCGATCGACTCCGAATTGGCAATATTTGTTATGCAGCACGCTGAGTTAACAATCCCCAGATGAAAAGTACCACGAGCGCACCTACGACGGCTAAAGCTATGCTCCATAAACTAAATCCTCCTGCGGCGGTAGCTCCCCCTATCCGCAAGACTTGAGCTAGATAACCTCCCACTACGGCGCCCAAAATTCCTAAGCCTGTTGTGGCCAGAAAACCGCCACCTTGAGTTCCCGGATAAATGGCTTTGGCGATCGCACCGGCAATCAGTCCTAAAACGATCCAAGCAATAATTTCGCCCATGTCTTTTTCTCCTGAATACTTAACTTTCTTAGTGCCTTGTCTTATGTTCTTAGAATAACAACCCCGAGCCGGCCCTTACCTCTACCGTAGGGAGGAACCGAAAGTGGTAGGATTTCTCATGAATCGTCCGAGTTTGAGGCTTTTTAATATCTCAAAAGAGTTAACCCACTTTTTCTAGGGAATAAAGGTACTTATGCTCAAACCAAAAGGGAAATAGGAGAATCTTTTCTGGGACTTTTTGTGTTTTGGTGGTTAAAAAAATTACAATATTTCTGTGAAATGAGGAAAGTTTGCGCCCGATGGATCTGACTCTGTGCATGATTGTGAAGAATGAAGAGGCAACACTGTCGCGGACTTTGGACAGCGTTAAGGGTGTTGTTGACGAAATGGTGGTAGTGGATACGGGATCGGGCGATCGCACCCGTGAAATTGCCCGAGAATTCGGGGCGAGGGTTTATGACTTTGAATGGTGCGACGACTTCGCAGTGGCGCGCAATGAGTGTCTGAAGCACGCCCAGGGCGACTGGATTTTGGTATTAGATGCCGATGAGGTTTTGGTATCGGAGATTCAACCTCAAATAAAGCAGGCAATTGCGAGCGATCGGCTGCTGCTAATCAATCTCATCCGCCAAGAAATCGGTGCCTCTCAATCTCCCTATTCCCTAGTGTCGCGCTTGTTTCGCAATCGCCTCGATATCCGCTTTTCTCGCCCTTACCACGCCATGGTAGACGACAGCGTGGCTGAGATTTTGCAGAGGGAACCAAAATGGAAAATAGCTTCTCTCCCCGATGTGGCGATTTGGCACTCTGGTTATCAAAAAGATGCGATCGCCGCAAAAAGTAAATTCCAAAAAGCTCAAGCAGCAATGGAACGCTATATAGCTTATTATCCAAACGATGCTTATGCTTGTAGCAAATTAGGCGCTTTGTATGTAGAAACCGGGCAAATTGGACGCGGAATTAATCTATTAACCAGGGGCTTGGCTGCGGCGGCAATTGATGATTCTATTCTTTACGAACTCAACTATCATTTGGGAATTGCTTATCGCCAGCAGCAGCAGTTTGCCAAAGCAAAAGAACACTATCAAGCCGCAATTAATACAAATGTGTTCCCGCCCCTCAAGTTGGGTGCTTACAATAATTTGGGCAATTTGCTCAAAGAGGAAGGAGATTTGAAATCTGCTGAAAAAGCTTACAAAGCAGCTTTAAAAATTGACCCCAATTTTGCAGCAGGTCACTACAATTTAGGACTGACGCTGAAGGCAGCCGGAAATTTAGCCCATGCGATCGCCTATTACCGACAAGCGATAAAACTCGATCCCGAACACGCGGAAGCTCATCAAAACTTGGCAGTAGCCTTGCTGAAAATTGGCAAAATGCCAGAGAGTTTAGCAGAATTCAAAAGAGCGATCGCCCTTCACGAACAGCGCCGCCCTTTTGAAGCAGAACGCCTGCGCCGGGGACTACAAGAAATGGGTTTAATGTAACTGAAATTATGGCTTTTATGGGCGGGCAGGATGCCCACCCTACAATCAAATTCTCGGATTGTGGAACAGGCATCTTGCCTGTTCATTAAAAATATTCCAAGATATGAGATGCAACCAGCAAAATCAAGCAATTATCTCTACTTTGCCGCTATCCAAATCGTAGCGGCCCCCAACAACTTTAAGCTTGCCAGCTTTGAGTGCTTCCGCTAAAATAGGCGACGAGGATTGTAACTTATTTACATTCATTTTCACATTAGCTCTGACTGCGTTATCCCACGCATCGCCTGTTTGACCCTTGGTGGAATCAACTGCCGGTTTAATCGCCGCTACCAGAGTGCTAATGTGACCCGGCACAGCTTTGCCATCTAAAGCTGCTTTGACAGCACCGCAGCGTTCGTGACCCAGAATTACTAATAGTGGTACGCCTAATTCTAAGGCCGCATATTCTATATTTCCGAGAACCACATCGTCGAGAAAATTGCCAGCTACTCGGATATCAAATAAATCCCCCAATCCTTGGTCGAAAATAATTTCGGGAGCAACGCGCGAATCAGAACAAGCGAGGATGGTTGCAAACGGATGTTGACCCTGTGCTACTTCTACAATTCGCGATCGAGCTTGGTCGGGAAATGTCCGTTTTTGCTCAATGTAGCGTTGATTCCCCTCCATCAATTTCTGAAGAGCACTGTTAGGAGTAAGCTCAGAGATTGCCTCGGCCTTTGCTGCTTCGGCTTGTAAAAACGCAGGTGCCAAGCTTGCCGCCAGCATCCCTGCACCAGCCTTCAACATTAAATTACGTCTCGAAATCATGCCTCTACTTCCGATTTCAGTCATTGCTTATAACTCGGTTCAATTGTTTAATTTTTTCTATTTTATAGCATAATATCTACCACAAGCTTAGCCCGACTTATTTGATTTTTCTTTACACGCCGCTCCGACCAAATGTAAACTTCAAAAAAGTGACCAATTTTTTTTCATTGATATTTTATTTCACCCTGTTAACTGCGGTCATCCTTCTGTCGGCAGGGGATGCTAGAATGTATCTAAAACGACAATTATTTATCAATGGCTCGAAATGTCCTACGTCGCCAGCATTCATATCTATCCGGTCAAGTCCCTTGACGGCATAGCAGTCAGTCAAGCAACTATTCTAGCCAGCGGAGCTCTAGAAGGCGATCGCTCTTTTGCAATCTGCGATGCAGCAGGAGAATTTGTTAACACTAAGCGCAACAGCGGAGTCTGTTTTCTACGCTTATCCTTTGACATCAAAAAGAGAATTGCCGGCCTGAAAATACAAGACACCGAACAAGAATTTTTTTTTCATGTAGATAGAGAACGCCCGGGAATAGAATCTTGGTTGAGCAACTACTTCGGTTTCCCCGTCAAGTTAATTGAAAACTTGCTGACAGGTTTTCCCGACAATACCGCTGCACCAGGGCCAAGCATTATCAGTACCGAAACAATTGCCGAAGTTGCATCTTGGTTTCCGAGAGTTTGCGTTAACGAGATGCGCCATCGCTTGCGAGCTAATATTGAAATAGGAGATGTCCCGGCTTTTTGGGAAGACCAACTTTTCTCACAAGCCGATGAAATTGTTAGGTTTAAAATAGGGACAGTAATATTTGAAGCTATTAATCCGGGTCAGCCATATATCCTATCTACGCGAAATTATGGGGCGAAACCAGGCGATCCCAATTTTAAAAATATACTAACAGCCAAGCAGAAGGAAATCATGCCTGACTTGGTAAAAAAAGGCCATTTAAATCACTTTAGTCGGCTGATAGTTAACACACGAGTCGCACCTCACGCAGCAGAAAAAATATTACACATAGGAGACGAAGTTCACATTCTCAGCGCCCGCAACTCTCTATTGAATACCGTTTCTGATTAGTTGTAGGGTACGAATCCGATCAAGCCGGGGGCAACTCCAAAGTAAGTTGACCCAAAACACCAGTTCTAAAATCGTTTAACATCTGCCGCGCCGTTCGTTCGACATCTCCTTTATACCTGTCTTTTGCTACCTCGTGCAAATAATCTTCACCATTACTAGAAGCTGGATCTAATTTATACCTGGATTTGAAACCAGATATTGATATCAAAGTCTCATCCGCCGCTTGCAGCCCTCGGAGCAAATCTACCATCGCTGCTGCTACTACCTGATTGTCGTAAGCTGCTTCACCAATATCTTCGCAAATAGCTAATTTTATGGCATTTTCTTGATTGTTAATTCGGGTTGGGATCACTCCGGGGGCGTCTAATAATTCAATTTCGTCAGAAATGCGAATCCATCGGAGCGATTTAGTTACTCCAGCTCTGCGAGCACTATCTACCACTCTCCGCCCTAACAGCCGATTAATTAAAGCAGATTTTCCGACATTGGGAAATCCCATTACCACTGCGCGGACTGGACGGGGCAGCATACCTCGATCGAACCTTCTTTTATTTAGCTGCACCCCAGCATTCTGCACTGCATCGGCCACAGCGTCTACTCCGTGACCGTGCTCGGCATTGGTAAAATACGCAGTTTCCCCCTGGGCCTCAAACCATGTTTCCCACGCCTCGCGCGATCGAGGCGTAATCATATCCATGCGGTTGATGACCAAGACTCGCGCCTTGCCGCCCACCCAGCTCGGCATTTGGGGGTGAAAAGTAGCCAAGGGAATGCGGGCATCTCGGACTTCGAGCACCACATCTACCCGCTTTAGCTGTTCTTTTAATGCCCGTTCCGCTTTGGCAATGTGACCGGGATACCAGTGAATTTTCATAATATGAAGGAAGAAGGAAGAAGGAAGAAGGAAGAAGAATGAGTGTAAGGAAAGAGAGAATCACAAAGGAAGGAACTAGGGAGGCAATCAGGAAGTAAGGAATCAAGAAGTAAGGAGGGAAGAGGGAAGAGGCAAGAGGGAAGAGGGAAAAGAAAAAATGAAAAAGGGAAAATGAAAAAGTAAGCTGTTAGGTATCTAACTTACACTGCTGAAATTAAGTAAAAAGAAAGAGTTTTCTTTCTGGCTTCTTCCTTATTCCGTCTTCCTTCTTCCCTCTTCCTTCTTCCTTCTTCCTTCTTCCTTCTTCCTTCTTCCTTCTTCCTTCTTCCTTCTTCCTTCCTTAAGGCACAATCAAAACTGCACAAGGAGACAGATTGATCACCCGATTGGTAACGCTGTCAAACGCCCCCTCATCGGTTAAACCCATCCCCCGACAGCCCATCACAATCAAATCGGCCCCAATTTCGTCAGCCACATCGCAAATCGTGAAAGCAGGTTTGCCTTCCCGTTCGATGATTTCAGCTTCAATTCCCTGCTGGGAAAACATCGATTGGGCCTCAGAAAGAAGTTTGGCGACGGCTTCGGGGGAAGTCATCACCTCTCGCGCCGGGGCGCCGGCCTCCTCGGCTGGGGGCTCGACTACCGAGAGAATAACTAAGCGAGAGGCGTAGGTTTTCACGATATTGACCACCTTTTCGGCAGCTTCGCGGGCTTCTCGGCTTTGATCTACAGGAAATAAGACAGTCTTGAACATACTGCGCATCTCCGGGACGCGGACTCCGATAAAATGTTTACGTTGAGCCAATCAGTGCCGTTTGTTTCATCTTCCGTTTTTTGTACGGACGCGGTTGAATGCGTCCGAGGCCCAAGTGCAAGTGACCAGTGCCGCCATTTCAACGGAATTCCACAAAAACACACATATTAGGAGGTTAATCCTGTGACAAAAAAAACTGTAGCAAATTTATCGGCATCGGACTTATCGGGCAAACGGGTACTGGTGCGGGCGGACTTTAACGTGCCGCTCGACAACGGCAATATCACCGATGATACTCGCATCCGGGCGGCTCTGCCGACAATTCAAGATTTAGCGTCCAAGGGTGCTAAGGTCATTTTGTGCAGCCACTTCGGCCGTCCCAAGGGTGTGACGGAGAAGTTGCGCTTGACACCGGTTGCTAAACGGCTGTCGGAATTGTTGGGTAAAGAAGTCAAAAAGACTGATGACTGCATCGGCGATGAAGTCGCTGCTACAGTCGCCGCGATGCAAGATGGCGATGTGGTTTTGCTAGAAAATGTGCGCTTCTACCCAGAGGAGGAGGCAAACGACCCGGAATTTGCTAAGAATTTAGCTTCTGTGGCCGATTTGTATGTCAACGATGCTTTTGGTACGGCTCACCGGGCTCACGCTTCTACAGAGGGCGTTACTAAGTATCTGAGTCCTTCTGTGGCTGGGTTTTTGATGGAGAAGGAACTGCAATATCTCGGCAGTGCGATCGACAATCCTCAGCGTCCTTTAGCGGCTATTATCGGCGGTTCTAAGGTTTCCAGCAAGATTGGAGTCATTGAAAAACTGTTGGAAAAGTGCGACAAACTGCTGTTGGGCGGTGGCATGGTTTTCACGTTCTACAAAGCTCGCGGTTTGAGCGTTGGCAAGTCTTTGGTGGAAGAGGACAAGCTGGAATTGGCTAAGTCTTTGGAAGCTAAGGCGAAGGAACGGGGAGTTACTTTTCTGTTACCTACTGATGTGGTAGTTGCTGACAAGTTTGCTGCTGATGCTAACACTCAAACTGTCTCTGTTGAAAGCATCCCCGACGGTTGGATGGGTTTGGATATTGGCCCCGATTCTGTGAAAACTTTCCAAGATGCTTTGGCCGATTGCAAAACTGTAATCTGGAACGGGCCGATGGGCGTGTTTGAGATGGAGAAGTTTGCTGTGGGAACTGAAGGAATCGCTCATTCTTTGGCTGGACTTACTAAAACTGGTACTACCACAATTATCGGTGGTGGTGACTCGGTGGCGGCTGTGGAGCAGTTGAATTTAGGTGAACAAATGAGCCACATTTCTACTGGTGGCGGTGCTAGTTTGGAGCTGCTCGAAGGTAAGGAATTGCCTGGTGTTGCTGCTTTAGATGAAGCTTAATTAAGTTAAGTAGGGCGGGCAAAGCCCGCCTTGCTGGAAGCAGGTATAAATCCTTGGCTGCGAATCATGTTTTTGAAGATTTACCGCAGAGGGCGCAGAGAATGCAGAGCAAGAGAAAAGAGAGAAGGATAAAGGAGAGCGGTTTAAAGTCTACAGTTTGCTAGTATAATTTGTTTGAAGTAGCAGTGAGGTTTGTTTGTGAAACTTAAACTCTTGGCAACTGTAACGGCCTGTTTAGCTTTGTTTGGGCTGCCAGCTCCCGTTAAAGCTCAAAATCCAGATCATGTTAGGCAATTGCTGGAAAGTAAAGAGTGCGAGGGCTGTGACTTGAGAAATGCTGATTTGTTCAAGGCTAGCTTGTACAGAGCTAATTTAAGAGGAGCGGATTTAAGCGGAGCAAATCTCTATGAAGCTAATTTGCTAGAAGCGGATTTAAGTGATGCTAATTTGGCAAATGCTAACTTAGTTAATGCCGAGATGTACGGTGCTGAATTGAATGGGGCTAATCTGCGAAATGCGGATTTGTCTAATGCTTTTTTGGGGCGAGCGAATCTGACGAGTGCGGATTTGGGCGGTGCTAAACTTTTTAATGCGAATCTGGGGGAAGCTTATCTGCTGCAAGCTAATTTGTCGAATGCCGATTTGAGGCGATCGCTGTTGTTTAGAGTTAATTTGCATCGTGCAAATTTAAGCGGAGCGGATATGTCTTTCGCCGATGTGCGCGATACTAATTTGCAGAATGCTATTTTGTCAAATACTAGACTTCCTGGGGCTCAATTGACCGGGACAAATATTGATGCGGCGAATAACGTGCGGCAGGCTGATTTGCAACGTGCCAACTTGCGAGGTACGAATTTGGGGTCAGGGGTTTGCGTGATAACTAATTTTCCTTATTGTGTTTTCAATGTGGAATAATCTGCTTGCTGAGTGCGTCAGCCTCCATTTTTTTTGCCGCTACGGGGCTTTTTGATGCCGCCCAAAAACGGATAGAAGCCCCCGACTTTAGCCGTGGAAAGATCAAAATTTTAGACTAAAGTTCCAGCTCCCAGATGAATCTCTAGAGTAAATCTAAAATCTAAAATCTAAAATCTAAAATCTAAAATCCACTGACTGGCTGGCGCACCCTATGTTGAGCTCCGAGCTAAGTTTGAGGTGGTTTGTATCCTCTTTCTAGGGCAAATCTCACAAGCTGGGCACGATTTTCTAACTGTAATTTACTGAAAATACTGCCTAAATGAGCTTGCACAGTCCGAGGGCTAATAAACAGCCGATCGCTAATTTGTTTGTTAGTATAACCCTGGATTACTTCCCAAAAAACTCTTTCCTCGGCTGGTGTTAAAGGCAAAGGTGCAGGTGCTGGCAATACTGCCACCACTTGTGGTTCCACCGCCCTGCTAGAAGTTTGAAGCAGTCGGACAATCTCGGCGTGAATGCGGTGAGAGCGCTCTAACTGCGCTTTTACCTTAGCTAAGATTTCTTCAGACTGAAAAGGTTTTACCAAATAATCGTCAGCTCCGATCGAATGACCTTCAACTTTTGACTCCAACTCGCCTTGACCCGACAAAAATATAAAGGGGACTAACTGTCCCAAACGGGTAGTTCGCAAACGGCGACAAAACTCAAACCCGTCCATTTCCGGCATCATGACATCTGAAATTACCAAATCTGGGGGGGCATTTTCAAAAATCGAGAGCGCCTCAACCCCTGAATTAGCGCATTCCACCCGATATCCTTGACTTTCCAAGTACATTGCTAAGACTGTTTGACAGTCTGCTTCGTCGTCAACCACTAATATTCTTTCCATGACAGGCTTGCACCAATTCCAGTTGGACAGTTCTTGAAACTGCCAGTCCCAAAGTAGGAACTTAAATGAGTTTACCTGCTGCCACTTAATAAAGGCTCGCAATTTCAAGACGCCACAATTTCTCAAATAGTCCAATTAGGGGCGCCGATCGCATAAAAGGGGAAGCAGTAGAGGAATATAGGGAACAATCTCCTTCTTTGATTCGCCGATCATCAAAAGCTACAACTTTTTATGAGGTAGCGTCAACTTTTATGCAGAAAATAGAAGGTAAAAGAAAGAATTTTATCCTATTATACAGAAATCTTGGTGACACTTACACTATTCCTAGACCCGACATTGAAAGGTTTTTAGATTTTTCGGGTTCGGACACAGGTACAAAAGGGACAACGCCAGCAGGTCCTGCTGCTGGGGACGGCGCGAACAAACTCGGGCCGGCAACCAACATACTTTCAATTATCGCTGCTGGTTCGGGGCGGCTGAACAGATAGCCCTGCATGATATCACACTGATGTTGTTTCAAAAAATCTAGTTCTGCTTCTGTTTCCACTCCCTCAGCAATTACAGTCATATTCAAACTGTGACCCAGTAAAATTACTGCTGTAGTAATAGCAGCATTTTGAGTATCTTCGTTGGCATTACGGACGAAAATTCGATCGATCTTTAAACTGTCAAAAGCAAATTGCTTGAGATATCCTAAAGTAGCGTAACCGGTGCCGAAGTCGTCAATAGCAATCCGAATTCCTAGAGCTTTAAGTTCGTTTAAAGTAGCGCCTGCTACTGTCGCATTTTCCACCAAAGCGCTTTCGGTCATTTCTAATTCTAAATTAGCAGGATCTAAACCTGTAGTTTCCAATATTTGCACGATTCGCGCCTTGAGTTCCGGGTCAGACAACTGTCGCGCAGACAAATTTACTGATATTGTAAAGGGCGAAAACCCTGCAGCCACCCAACTAGCGGCTTGAGCGCAAGCTGAAAGCAGTACCCACTCCCCAATCTGAATAATTAAACCTGTTTCTTCTGCTAAGGGAATAAATTCGACGGGAGAAATTATACCTCGATCGGGATTTTGCCAGCGCACTAAAGCTTCAGCGCCGATAACTTGGCCGGTAGCAATATTCACTTGTGGCTGATAGTATACCTGAAACTCACCTTGTGCCAAAGCGTGGCGCAGCAAAGCTTCGAGAGCAAACTTTTCAGGAGAGAGAGTCGTAACCTTGGTGGAGTCGTTAACTAAATCTTTGAGTCTGGCTTCTGCTTGGTGAAGGGCGACTGTCAGCGGTTGAGTAATAGTTTGCCGTTTCAAGACGCGAGAAGCAATGGCTCCCAGCAATTCAGCCTTGGTAAACGGTTTTGTCAGGTAATCGTCTGCCCCCAAATCCATCCCCCGACGAAAATCGGTTTTATCACTTTGAGCCGTGAGGAAAATAAATGGAATTGTTGCAGCTAGCGAGTTTTGCCGCAGAGTCCGCAACACGTCATAACCGTCGAGTTCCGGCATCTGCACATCGCACAAAATTAAATCGGGTATCTCCGAAAGTGCCATCTGCACCCCAGCTCGACCGTTTTCAGCCGCAATGACCCGGTAGCTGTGAGATTCCAGGAGTTGCAGAAGAGTTTCCCGGATTAATTCGTCGTCTTCAATCACCAAAATTTTGAGCATGATACTTAGATAACAGATGGCACTATATATCTGAACCTGACTAACTCTAGCATACTCAAACTAGCAAATTAATACTTCAGCTAATTAGCCAATAAATGATAAGCCAAATGGCTGAATATTTCTCCTCGGTTCTTAAGTCACAATCAAATAACTGCCCAAATAGGGAAGATTTCGATCTTTTTCAAGATCAGAAAACTGTTGCGCCCGAATCGTTGAATAAACTTTTATTACAAAATAGCCGAGATTTCTCATAAAAAAAATTTCAGCTAACAGTTTAAGTGCGCGGATGCCGGAAATTAATCCGGCAATCACTTATATGATTTCCGGTTAATTGTTCATAATTAGTCTGTATTTGTACTGACAACTATAGTCTTATCTCAATGGATGAATCAGGAGGCAGAGTCCTGAGCGCGCCCAAAAAAGGATACTTGCTTTCAGACAACAGTCGTGGAGAGATAAAAATTTTAGATTAAGGTTCAACCTGCCAGATTCATCTGTGAAGTGAATCTAAAATCTCAACTCTCAAATCGACTAACGGAGAACTTAATTATGCTTCTCTAACCGGAAATCATATTATCCACGACCTTAATTCACAGGCTTAGTGGAATTCGCGCAAAACTTTTCATCTACAATTGCAGAATTGATAGTGACAGCGTGCATGGATGATGACGGAATTATCCGGTCTTGCGGAACTACCACGGTCTTTTTACAAACCAGCTCGCTACTGCCTACAGAGGCAAAGTTCCAAGCATAAAATTCGGGAGTGCTGACTGTCGCATTGGCCGGATGTAAACCTAGTGCAGTCACTAATACTAACCCAAAAGTCACTAAAGCTACGATCGCGAATCTCAGCATATTCTTTGTTTGAACCCGACAACTTGTCTGATTGGTATTACCTTATTATTGCCTGGGTGGATAGAGAGCGTCAATAGCAGTTATTCCGCCGTCAGGTTCAACTCGTAAGCGATCGGCTCAGATGCTTGAGAAACTACCACGAATTCATAATAACCAGCATCATCCAGCAATCCAGACCAACTAAGCCCCTCTGCATCTTCCAGCAAAGCTCGCGCGCCCTTTGTCCGCCCCGGAGTATAAATTGACAGTAGGGTAGATTTGCGCGGTGCTTGCAAATTCACGCGCAAAGTTTGATTTTGAGCGAACCTGGCAATGTAAGCTTTCCCTTCTCCGGGTTTGAGATTGCCTGTGAGGCGTTTGCTGTTCGATAGGCGGTCAAATTCAACGCTTTCGATAGTTGCTCCAGCTTGTAAGGCTTCGAGTTCGTCGGCGGTAATGGCTTGCCAAATTTGTCCGATCGGCAAATCAATGAGATTGCGATCGCGCGGCTGTTGTGGAAACCAATAAAAGAACCTAGCATCAGCCAAATCGTAGAGAGCCCGACTGCTCAAATTCAGGTTGTTAACCTCAGTTTTCCAGCGATCGATATCTGTGGTGTCATAAGTGCCCAACCGCGCTCTAGCGTCGCTGCTGAGATTTTCCAGCTTGTCGAGCAACTCGTCGCCGATTTTCTGCCACCTTTCGCGCCACTGGCGATCTTCCTCGCCTTCTTTTAACAATCGTCCCCCCAATTCCGGGTATTTGGCATAGAAAGTCTCGTCCACAAGGTTGACGTAACCGTTATAGAATCGATCGTCAATTTTGAGCTTTACAAAGCGATCTTGCAAAGCATCTTCTTGCTGCTGCTTCGGGTTTGGAGGCTGGGGAACTTTCTGTACTTTTGATTGTAGATTTAACAAAGAATTGCCCGCCAACCAGCCAACCCCCCCCATACTTGAGAGCACCGCCACCACGAACAAAACCATTTTCCAAGCAGGCATTTTTTGCTGATTGCCAATAGCAGCAACTCGCACCGGAGTTCCCGGCAGTTTTGGCGTGGGGGCGGGCACGGGTATAGGCGAGAGATCCGGCGGCTGCGTGATCCCAAAATCCGGGGCTGGTGGCAAAGGTGGCTGTAAAGGCGGATTGCCGGAGAGAGCAAGCATTACCTCGCGAGCTGAGGAGTAACGCTGGCTCGGCTGTTGAGCAAGCATTTTATCGAGCACCAGGGACAAATTCGGAGACAGAGAACATTCCGCCCGCCAGTTCCAATTCAGCGTTTGGCTGTCGAGCAACTGATGCGGTTCCTTCCCCGTCAGCAACACCAAAACCGTGGCCGCCAGAGCGTACAAATCGCTGTGGGGAGAGACAATGCCCATCTGCATCTGTTCGACGGGAGCGTAGCCGAGCTTGCCGATGCGAGTCGCGGGGCCGGGAGCGCCGTTAGCCTCAGCGAAAAGAGACTCTACGGTGGCGGCGACTTGTTTTACTCCGCCGAAGTCGATGAGCACTGGCATTCCGTCAGAACTCCGCAGAATCAGGTTGTCGGGGGAGATGTCGCGGTGAAGCACTCCCAAAGAGTGAATGTATTCGAGCACTGGCAAAATCTGGAGCAGCAGTTGATTGATTTCTGCTTCTATGAACCGCAAACCCTGACGCTTGCGGGCGTCGAGCAGAAAGCGGTAGGTTTGGCCGGGCACGTAGTCTTGGACGAGAAATAGGTAGCCTCGATCGCTGATACTGACGCGGAAGAGTTCGCGGAAGCGGGGGATTTGATTGTGTTGCAGCTTGTAGAGCACTCCCGCTTCCCGCTCGAACAGTTCCTCTGATTTTTGTAAAGCGTAACTTCCATGTACTTGGGGCGCAAATTCTTTTAAAACGCAGGGTTCGTTAAATCGGTGGGCATCTTCAGCGAGGTAGGTGCGCCCGAAGCCTCCGTGTCCCAATTCGCGGACGATGCGGTAGTGGTTGTTGAGAGTTATGCCGGGGTAGATGGGATTGTTCATTGGAACTTGCTGCGTCGGATTTTCACGCTTGACTGAGACTAGGAGTTTTGGGCGATCGCTGAATTAATCTTGACATAGTGTGTCAGTGTTTATTAGTCGATCGGCAGCTTGGCTATCCCCTGTGGTTATTGTGAAAACAGCGGTTTCGTGCTATTGAAGTTTATCCACTGCGCCATATTTTCGATGGATCTCAAAATGTGTTCAAATTTTTAGTGTCCAGCCCAAGGTGCGATCGGGCGTTAGCGCTACTAATTGAATCTTGAGCGATCGCGGTGCAAAATACGCATTTTAAGGAGCAAATCATGCAGCCAGAACAGCGTCAGCGAGCAATTGGGGCGTTTGAAGAGTTTTTGAGGGCGCCGCTTGAGGAACGATTGCAACACCAGCAGAATCGAGTTGCCGAATCCGGGGCGATCGCGCTTTTTCAAAAAGTCGCGGCCACAGTACCAGCTTACCAGACTTTCCTAGCTGCACTTAACATCAATCCCGCCTCAATTCAAACCTTTGAAGACTTTCAAAAATTGCCGCTAATTACCAAAGAGAATTATTTACGCTGTCACCCGCTACCTCAGTTGTGCTACCAGGGGAAATTAGAAACTTGCGATTTCATTGCTGGTTCATCTGGTTCGACAGGAAACCCGACATTTTGGCCGCGTTTTCTCAGTGACGAGTTGCAAATAGCTGCTCGTTTTGAACAAATATTTCACGACAGTTTTTACGCGGACAATCGCTCAACTTTAGCTGTGATTTGCTTTGCGTTGGGAACTTGGGTAGGCGGAATGTACACGGCAAATTGCTGCCGCTATCTAGCGAGTAAGGGTTATCCGGTTACAGTTGTGACGCCTGGGAATAATAAGACTGAAATATTCCGAGTTGTGCAGGAACTTGGGGAGCATTTCGAGCAAGTAGTTTTGTTGGGATATCCGCCATTTATCAAGGATGTGATTGATAGCGGAATTGCTGGGGGTGTGGAGTGGCAAAAATACCGAATTAAGATGGTGTTTGCGGGAGAAGTGTTTAGCGAAGAATGGCGGAGTTTGGTGAGCGAGCGCACTAATTCTGACAATCTATATTACAACTCTGCGAGCCTTTACGGTACGGCCGATGCGGGCGTTTTGGGCAACGAGACACCGCTGAGCATTTGCATCCGTCGCTTTTTAGCAAAGAAGCCGGAAGCAGCACGCAATTTATTCGGGGAATCGCGGTTGCCAACGCTGGTGCAGTACGATCCGAAAAGTCGCTTTTTTGAAGTGAATAATGACGGCACGCTGTTATTTTCGGGCGACAATGGCATCCCGCTAATACGCTATCACATCTCGGATAACGGCGGTTTAATTTGTTACGAAGCAATGCTCAATTTTTTGGCTGAATGGGGATTTAACCCTGTGGCACGTTTGCAGCAAGCAGCAGGTATGAAAGTTTCTGATTTCCCCAGAGGAATTCGCTGCTTGCCCTTTGTCTATGTATTCGGGCGATCGCACTTTACCGTTTCCTACTTCGGTGCCAACATTTACCCGGAAAATGTCACCGTAGGTTTAGAAGTTCCCACCATTCGGGAATGGGTGACTGGAAAATTTGTGCTGCAAGTCAAGGAAAATGCCGATCAAAATCGGTTTTTATCGGTGGTTGTGGAATTAGCAGCGGGGGTGGATGGCGACGAGGAGATGAAGCAGGCGATCGCATCTTCAATTCTCGCGCAATTGCGGCGGCTAAACAGCGAATTTGCTAATTATGTGCCGCCAGAATATCAGTTACCTGTAGTGACATTAACGGAGATGGGCGATGCGGAGTATTTTCCGATTGGGGTGAAGCACAGATACACGCGGCAGTAAGTAGTTTGAATTGATGAGCTATCAGTTTTCCAAAGTCTTATGTTATTCTATAATTAGGGTGAGATTTGATGGTTCAGCTTAAAATATGCCAGCAAAAGACATCTACCACAATACTGTCAGAACAGCTCTAGAAAAAGACGGGTGGACGATAACAAACGATCCGCTACCCTTAAAAATTGGCAAACGTACTCTCAACGTCGATTTGGGTGCAGAAAAACTATTTGCTGCCGAAAAGCAAGGTCGCAAAATTGCTGTAGAAGTAAAAAGTTTCGTAAGTGCTTCACCCGTTCATGACTTAGAAGAAGCTGTTGGACAGTATATTGTCTATGAAGATATTCTAGAGCGCTCGGAACCTGAACGGATAATATATCGGGCAATCCGTGCAGAAGTTTATGCACAAATTTTTTCGGAACCTATCGGGCAGGTTTTGTTAGAAAAAAAGAGATTTAAATTAATAGTTTTTGATTCATTAAAGGAGACAGTTGTCAGATGGATAGACTAGATGAATATCGCGGATTTATTCAGAAAATCTTAGATAGTTATGCCCAGATTCCCTACCAATACGGAGAAATTAAAAGCAGCGTTATTGTTGACCGCGAACAAAACAATTTTTTACTGATGCACGAAGGCTGGCAAGGGCCTCAAAGAATTCACGATTGTATCGTTCATGTGGAAATTATCGACGGCAAAATCTGGATTCAACAAGATGGTGTAGAAACGGGAATTACCGCAGAACTTGTAGAATTAGGAGTGCCTAAAGACCAGATAGTTTTAGGGTTTCATCCGTATCATGTTCGGCAACATACGGGATATGCGATCGCCTAAACGCGCTTACAATACAGAAACTTAGAATAAAAAGGACGATCGCTAAATTGTATCGGGATCAATATTTAATTCTCGCAGTTTCGCGGCCAGGCGATCGGCTCGTTGAGCTTCTTGTCCGGCTCGTTGAGCCTCTTCGTCGGCTCGTTCAGTCTCCCTTTCTGCAACCTCTTCAGGAGTAGGGACAAGCTCTCCTTCTGCGGTAAAGAAACGCAATTTTCCGCCACAAATTCCGAGACTCAAATCGAGCTGCTGACTCCGCAGATGTCCGAATTCGTTCGGTGCAATTGGTTCATATTCCCCGTCAACTAAATGAAACCCAGCTAATTCTAAAGTTTCTGGGTCAAACCAAAAGTAGTCGTGAGTGCGAAAAGTATCTTGATAGAGTTGTCTTTTAAAGTTTTTGTCTATATCCGCTGTTTTGGGAGACAGGATTTCAACGATAATATTGGGGTACTTTCCCTCTTCTTCCCAAACTACCCAGCTTTTCCGAGTTTTTCGTTCAGTTCCGAGTACCACAAAAAAGTCTGGGCCTCGGAAGTCTTTCGATTTGAGTTGCTTGGGACTGTAATAAATGGTGAGGTTTCCAGCAGCATAAAAATTGTTTCTATCTCGCCACAGCCATTCTAGACAGTTGAGGAGTAGGATTATTTGTCGGAGATGCAGTTCTGTTTCCACGGGAGATTCGTCACTGTATAAATCGCCTGAAGGAAAGATAACATTTTCTGGTATCTCTTGTTCTAGTATCTCTTGGGTAGTAGCTAATTCTGCGGTTGCGGACATGGCTGCTTGGTGAGGAGTAAGAGGTTTTGTGTCTATTTTAGCAAGCTTTTCATATCTCTGCCGAGGACGATTCTGAAAGCCCGATCGCGCTTTTTGCTCAAAAACGCGATCGGACAGCCAATAATTAGTTTTTAACTATTAGCAACTACCCTTTTATCTGCCGTCAGCTTGTCTGAGAGCCGCCAGAATTTCCGGTCGTTTCATGCGCGCGTAGCCCCGCACTTTCCTGTCTTTGCCGATCGCCTTCAACCGTCTCAGCGAAAGACTTTCGTAGTCTTCTTCTGGGGAGGGGGACGGAAACGGCAACTCTAACTGCAACTGCGGTAACTGAGGTTTCTGCTGTGCTTTCGACTGCTTCTTCGACTGTGTTTTTGACTGCTTCTTCGGCTGTACCTCGCGCTGTCTTTCTGAGTTAGTCGCTGCGGCTCCCAGTTGGCCGCGGAGCGTTTCAATTTGATTTTTTAGGTCATTTTCTACGTCTTCAATGGCCTCGGAAACAAACTGATTAATTGTTTGGACTGTGCGTTCTAATTTTATTGACAGCAGTCTTTCCAGTTCATCCAACTGTCTCAAAGCACCTTCAATATTTACCTCAGAAATAACAGCCGATGTTGGCGGAAGGTTGCTGCTCGATTGTTCAATTTTTTTAGCCATTTTATCTACCTTTTCATGAAATGCTTTTTCCACTTGTTCGAGCAAATGCTTAATCTGTTCTATTTGGTTACGCTCAAAATTCTGCTCAGTTAGAGCTTTTACGTGCTTTTTTAGCAGGTCTTCATTTTTTTTTACAGATTGTTCTATTTGTTTTGTTAGACTATCTACCTTTTTTTGAAATGATAGCTCAAATTGTTGCAGTAGAGTCTCAATTTGTGCTGTTTTATGAGTCGGTTGCGGAGCTAAATGTTCCATTTCTGCTTGAGCAACAGCTACCTCCTCGTCGGTCATTTCAAATACCCACGCCCACATTTGCTCGATGCCGAGTTCTTTAGCAACAATACACCAATCTGAGCCGCAAACAACTTCATATTCTTCTTCGTTGCTGTAAGCTTCTGTTCGACGTACAATTAAAGGAATCAAGTTGCTTCCTTGCTCGATCAGACTTCTCCTGAGAGCTTCGCGGCGTTCGCGAGGAATTTCGCCCTTCTGGAGCTCTGGTACTGCAATTTGGGAAGTGTAAATCTGACTGTGACTAATTGGCTTAATCCGCAAATATTCAACTATTCGGTTTTGATCGGACGATCGATCCATCTTGTTACAAGTCCCCTTTTGTCATTAAAATCTGGTGTGTAGGTATTTATGGATGTTCGCACTTTACAGCCTGCGTTTTAAGGGATGCAGGACTAACCCAAGGACTCTAATTGTAAGGTGCGAGACAAACACCTTACCCAGACCGTGGTAAGTTAAAGGGTTTCTTGGGCTGAGTCTTCCCAGTCTGCGATCGAACTCGGTTATCTGGGGGAGATATGGCGTTGCTGCTGTAACTGTGCGGCTGGCTGTGCGGTGACAGCCCGGGCGATGGCGTCCCGCCCCGCAAGCTACGGCAAAAGTTACTGCAATTCCTAAAAAAAGCTACTGTGATGAGTTTAACTGGCTGTGGGACACCAAGGATACAGTGCTTTACTCATCTTTACTTTTTTTGGCGTCAGGGCGCTCGGGCTGGCGTTGCGAGTGGCCGCAGGAGTTGCGAGTTATGAGTATTTTTGCCACTTATCAATTATTTTAATCATTGTTTTGTCACCTAACTTATCAACACGTTCCACCACATTTGCAAATGATGTAAACTGTCGCACACCTCGCTGTTGGATGATTGTTTTGATTACTGGAAGCTTTAATCCAGCATCTTTAAAATTCGCGAACAGTGCAGATTGATCTAGACTATTTAGTGCTTCCAACGCCGACATTGATTCGGAAGCTACGTTTTCTACTTGTGGTATCCTCTCTACCAACACTTGTTTTTCGGTTGGCGACTCTGAGTTTAACTCATTAATTCTGTTTGCTAAACCAGCTTCAACTAACAGAGATACTTGTTGTAATATTCGGTTTTCAACTTCTTGTATACTCTGTGCTAATACCTGTTTTTCACGGGCATACTCGGCTTTTAATTCATTAATTTGGTTTTCAAACTGAGCTTCAAGATTGGTTAGCCGCTGTTCTAAACTGGATGATGATTGAGGAGTTTCATTCTCACAGGATTTAGGGACTTCGACCAAAGAAACCGGGTTTTTGATTGAATCTGCGGACTGTGACGAAGTATTTTCCTCAAAAAACCCGGTTTCTGGGAGCTCAACTAAATTTTCAGTTTTTGCTGATTTCCTCAGCGCTTGAACTTGCTCTAAAAGCAGTCCTTCATTTTCTGGTTCAAGAATAAATGCTCCGATTGTCTCGCCTTTCATAGGGTTGATTTCCCTGGCTTTCGCCGCAGCGTAGTATTCAAAGTCTCCCTCTACTATCTCGTAGGAATCCATACCGTTGCGGCGGAGAATTATGGGGTTGATTAATCCTCCTAATTCTAAAATCAGTTGCGCCAGTTTCTCCAAATCGCGCTCGGCAAAATTGGAACGGGGAACTGTGGATGTAATCTTTTTAACTAGAACCAACGACACCAATAATTTTTTCATTATTTACCACCTATCTTTTCCAAGACTTCCATTGCTAATACTTCAAATTCTTGAGATGCGGTAGAATCTGGATTAAAGTCTAGCACGGAAATCGGATCGGCAATTTCCAGATCTCCCACCATCTGAGTTTGTTCTGCACACTTAGCCAAATCATCTCTTTCGTAAATGGCGCTTTCCATAATTTCCAGGCCGTAGCGTTTGGGAATTGTCGCCCTCCGTTTGGGCAAACTGTACTGTATAAATTTAGTGTTAGTTGATATTTTACAAGGAAGTACGCCTAAAATTTCTAGAGAATTTCTGCCAATTAGTTTCTTGAATCCATTGATTTTTCCGATAAAATCTTTGACATGAATTAGTCCTTGATTGGCAAAAGGCTTTAAGTCAGAAGGAATAATTAAATAATCAGCAGCAATCAAAGCAACTCTAGCATATAAATTCAAAGATGGCGGCGTATCAATCAGTACAATATCGTATTTTTCTTGTACTTCGGCTAGTTTTTGAATCAGAATTATTTTACTGTAATCCAGTGAGTTTAGTTCATGTTCATATTGCATTAAATCAATATGAGAAGGAATCACATCTATTGCTGGAGTGCAAAAATTAGATTTTCTCGCGACTTCTGATATTGAGTAAAAATCTGCTGACTGCAAAACGTGAAGAATATTGTTGTTTTTCAAATCATCTTGTTCTTCATCCTCAAATTTTACTAAACCTGTCGCAAATGTTGTATTCGCTTGACTATCTAAGTCTATTACCAGGACTCTTTTACCTTGCTTGCTCAGCGCTGCGGCTAAATTGACTACGGTTGTAGTTTTGCCAACGCCGCCTTTATTGTGGTAAACTGCAATGATTTTCATAGTATTTTGCCTTTTTTGGGGAACGGTTACATCGGATTTAACTTGAGGCTTAACTGGATAATTTTCAGGTATTTGTTCCGGTTCTGAGATTTGACTTGGCTCAGGTTCTGCGGTGGCGGGATTGTTGGGCTGTACTGGGACTTCGCTAATTAACTCAGGACTAACCAAATTAATTTTACTATCTTCCAGTTCGAGATTATCGGGATTTTTTATAAATTTTAAACTCTCTCTGCCAATTAAAGCGATAATTTCATCAATTCGAGTTTCTACGTCTTGTCCAGCACACTTAAAGACTAGCTGAATCTCATCGGCGATTCTGGCATAAATTCTAATTTCTTTACCGTTAGTTATGAGGCCGTAGCGGATGCTCAAACTTGTTAAATAGCGATGGAGTTTTCGCAGGTGGCGGTCTAAATTTTCCTTCGGATGTTTAGCCTCCATAACTACACTCATTGGCGAGTCTGCATCGACAACTATGGGGATAACTTGGGTGGCAAATGAGAGGAAGTCTAGACGAATATTCCCAAAGGCGATTTCTTGGTGCCAAGTGTCGGGCGTATAGCCTAACTTTGGTAGCAGATAGCTGACAATGAGTTTGCTTTCTACTTCGCTTTCGTTGCGACAGTTATTGGGATTGAAAGTCATTCGATTTTAGATTTTAGATTTTAGATTTTAGATTGGGAATGACTGACTTAATAATGGTACGGATTTTGATATTGACAGTAGGGCGCGCATTCCGCCCCTTACAAAGGCTATGGGTTGTAATATCGAAAAACCCGGTTGTGTTTGACAAACCGGGTTTTTCGGGGAGTGATCGCGCTTAAAAACTACTTGTTTTGAGCGTTAAATTCCTGCAATGTCTGATAGCCGCCAGCCGGATCGTATAGGTGACAGTTTTCGGCAATCCGCTTCATTAAAGACCAAGAAAATTCTGTTTCGTAGAGATGATCTTGCCAATTTTCCTTTAAGCTGCTGTGGGCGAGGCGCAAATTGTACCAGGGAATAGCAGTTGAAAGGTGGTGGGGAACGTGCACGTTAATGTCGTGGCACAGAAACTCTACCCAGCGGGGATAATCGCAGTGAACTGTTCCCGATAGTTGCGCTTGGGCTTCGTCCCATTCTTCCGGTTCTTTAAAGGAAATATCTGGTGCTGTGTGGTGAACGATCGTAAAAGTGCTCATCCAGAAATGGTAAACCAGCCAGGGCATCAACCAAAATTTGACAAATCCCCAAATGCCTGTGGTTGCAATTAAAATCGGGAATCCGATCGCAGCACCGATTAAAACGACAAAAACTGAAAACCGCACTTGTTCTTGTTGCTGTTTGCCTTTGAAGCGCCACCACATAAAGTGCACTTTTGCCCAGTGGGCGATCGAGCCGATCCACCACATCCGACCGAATATTAAACTATAAGCTATTTGTAATGCCTTGGGAGCAGCAGCGTAGTCTTCTGCTGTCATCGGTTGCCAAGCATTATCCTCGCCAAGTTTGTTGGTGTGTTTGTGGTGGTAATTGTGGCCGTGCCGCCATGCGTGAAACGGATAAATCAACGGCAGAAATGCAATATGTCCGACTAAATCGTTTACCCAGCGGCGGTTAGCAAATGACCGGTGCCCGCAGTCGTGGCCGATCACAAAAAAACCGGTTAATCCGGTGCCTGTGAAAATCCACATTAGGGGTAGTAGAAACCAAGGAGAGACTGCTATGCCCCAGTAACCGACCGCAACTAAAAGAACGTTGACGATTACTTTTGTCCAAGCTTTGCGGGGGTTTTTGACGAATACTTCCCGCGGCAGGGTTTTGAGAATATCTTTCAGGCGCAGGTTGGAAGTGTCACTTGCGGATGTCAAATTTAGTGGTTTTTCGATCGATGCTGTCATAAATTGATTTCGATTCTCCGTATGCCATGACGATGGCTTAACAAATTAGCGCAATAAAAAAGCGCCGTAAAATGTCAGCTCGTTGCCAGCAAGCAGCAGACGAGTTGAGCTGTAGGCAAGCGCGTTTTAGCAAAAGCTAGCGATCGCTATCCGCAGTTAGGAATTTCTAGCACTTTTGGCAAAAAACACTGCGGGTAGCAAAACATTCGTTTTTATAACACAGGGGCAGGACAATTAGCATTAGCGACTGTTGTCTGCTAATTGCTGTTGCTGCCCGAAATGGGGTCGATCTCCCGCAAGCCAGCCATCGAGCGTTGCTGTTTGAGGCTTTGCACTTCCAGCAGCAAGGATTCGATTTCCGCTTGCAAGTGCAGGAACTTAACTTGCTGATCGGCTTGGTAGGGGCACTTCACCGAATTTACTTTGCGCGCAAAACTGGTCGATAGCGTAGAAGAACTAGCCATTTCGGGATTGCTCGCGGTGACTTGAGGCCGGGAAAGAGTCGATGAATTATTTGACATCAGTAATTGAGTAGACATATCTACACATTCACACCATTAAGTTACTTTAACCTGAACCGATCGTATTAAACATCAAATTAACCGATCGAGCTAAAATTAGTGTAAATTCCTTAGCCATTGCCTAAAACCATTGACACCGTGACCCTGATTCTACCTGCTACTGACTCTGCTGCTAACTCTGCTGCCCGCGCCGCCTCGCCCAAGCGCTACGGCTGGCCCGGCTTGATCGAAGCTTATCGCCCCTACCTGCCGGTGACAGAAACCACGCCGGTAGTGACCCTCCAAGAGGGCAATACTCCCCTGATTCCAGCACCGGCGATCGCCTCTCTCATTGGTCGAGACGTGCGCGTCCTGGTGAAATACGACGGCCTCAACCCCACTGGTAGTTTCAAAGACCGGGGGATGACAATGGCGATTTCCAAGGCGAAGGAAGCTGGTGCCGAGGCAGTAATTTGCGCCAGTACCGGCAATACTTCGGCCGCCGCCGCCGCCTACGCCCGACGCGGGGGGATGCGAGCTTTCGTGTTGATTCCCGAGGGTTACGTGGCTTTGGGCAAGTTGGCGCAAGCTTTGCTTTACGGTGCGGAAGTCATTTCGATTGGCGGAAATTTCGATCGCGCCTTAGAAATTGTCCGCGAAATGGCTGTTAACTACCCTGTGACCTTGGTAAATTCGGTGAATCCTTACCGATTGGAAGGTCAGAAAACCGGAGCTTTTGAAGTGGTGGACGCTTTAGGCGACGCCCCAGACTGGCTGTGCATTCCCGTAGGAAATGCGGGGAACATCACAGCATACTGGATGGGTTTTTGTCAATACCACCAAGCCAAAAAATGTTCGCGCCTGCCGCAGATGATGGGATTTCAAGCCGCCGGGGCTGCACCGTTGGTGACGGGAGAACCGGTGGCGCACCCGGACACCCTGGCGACGGCAATTCGGATTGGGAATCCGGCTAGCTGGAAACAGGCGATCGCAGCTTCCGAAGCCAGCCGCGGCGGTTTTGCCGCAGTCACCGACGCCGAAATTCTCGACGCTTACCGCTTGTTAGCATCGCAGGAAGGGATTTTCTGCGAACCGGCGAGTGCAGCTTCTGTGGCCGGTTTGCTGAAGGTGAAAGACCAAGTTCCGACTGGGGCGACGGTGGTTTGCGTGTTGACTGGTAACGGTTTGAAAGACCCGGATACCGCAATTAATCACAGCAACAATCTGTTTAAAAGCGGTATTGCTCCGACTTTGGATGCGGTAGCTGGGGCGATGGGATTTTAAGAAGAAGGAAGAGGGAACAGGGAAATATGAAAACTCTTTGTCATCTTCTCTCTCTTCTCTTCCTCTGCGTCCTCTGCGTCCTCTGCGGTTCGTTAAAAAAATTCTTAATTCATCACCAGGAGCAAACAGAATGGTTCAATCACCTGCCAAACTTCTAAGTGTTGATGAATTTATTGCCCACTTTGGCGACAGCGATCCTTACGAACTAATCGATGGTGAATTAACCGAAATCGAACCAACGGGGCCGCACGAACAAGTATCCGCCTTCCTCGGGCGAAAACTCAATGTAGAAATCGATCGTGTGGATCTACCCTACTTTATTCCCCCTCGCTGTCTCATCAAACTATTAGGAACAGCAACAGCGTTTCGCCCCGACGTACTTGTAGTAGATCGAACTCAACTAATTAATGAACCTTTGTGGCAACAAGAACCTGTAATTACATCGGGAAACTCAATTAAACTAATCGCTGAAGTCGTCAGCACCAATTGGCAGAACGACTACGCCCGCAAAGTTGAAGATTACGCACTGCTGGGAGTGCCTGAGTATTGGATTGTGGATTATCTGGGCATTGGCGGCCGAGAATATATTGGCAAACCCAAACAGCCGACAATTACGATTTGTATGCTGCTAGAAGATGAGTATCAAAAACAGTTGTTTCAAAAGAGCGATCGACTGATTTCTTCGCTCTTTCCAGACTTGCAGTTAACCGCACAACAAATCTTAGCAGCAAGCAGTATTTTAAATTCCTGATTACCAAACGGCGGTAGTTCGAGTAACAGTAAGCTGCGTAGCGTACACCCTACAGAATAACTTCAAAGAGCTTGTATGGTGCGGAGCGTCAATAAAACTTTAGCGATTATACAATGACTAGCCCTACTGCAACTCTGTTAATTGCCTGTCCCGATCGCAAAGGACTCGTCGCCTTACTTGCCAATTTTATCGCATCCCACAACGGCAATATTATCCACGCGGATCACCATACAGATTTTACCGCCGGATTATTTCTGAGCAGGCTAGAATGGCAATTAGATGATTTTGACTTAACCACCGAACAAATAACACCTGCTTTTAGTGAAATAGCCAAGGACTTACAAGCCAACTGGCAATTGCATTTCTCCCATCAAATTCGGCGGATCGCGGTTTTTGTAAGCCGTCAAGATCATTGTTTATTAGACTTGATTTGGCGACAGCGAGCGCAAGAAATCAGAGGTGAAATTCCGCTGATAATCAGCAACCATCAAAATTTAAAGCCTGTTGCCGCACAATACGGTATCGACTTTGAGTATATTCCCATTACTAAAGACAATAAAGCTATTCAAGAAGCACAACAGTTAGAAATTATTAAAAACTATAATATTGATTTAGTAGTTTTGGCTAAATATATGCAAATTTTGAGTCAAGACTTTATCAGAAAATTTCCCAATGTGATTAATATTCACCATTCATTTTTACCCGCGTTTGTGGGTGCAAACCCCTACGGAAGGGCTTATGAAAGAGGGGTAAAAATTATCGGTGCAACAGCTCACTACGTTACACCAGATTTAGATGCTGGCCCGATTATCGAACAAGATGTTGTGCGCGTCAGTCACCGCGATGAAGTGTCTGATTTGGTTCGCAAAGGTAAAGATTTAGAAAGAGTTGTGTTAGCAAGAGCCGTGCGATATCATTTACAAAATCGTGTTTTAGTTTATGGCAATCGGACTGTGGTTTTTGCTTAAAAATTAGGCATGAGATCAATCGGGTTTGTTACTCCTTCGATCGCTCGGTGATTAATATAAATTCCAGTTGCACGAGCCAAGTGCAGCGAATTCCAAAGTTTGCTCCACTTGACATTATTCATGACTTGTGACGCGGTTAAGATTTTCCGTTGCCGTCTTGTTGCGATCGCCCTTGGGTCAGTTTTCGCACAGAGCCACTAATACGACGAGGTTTCGGAACTTTACGTTTGTCTGCGGGCCATCCTTCACGCTGCTGGGAGCGATCGCCATCGGTTTCTTCGGTTCGATCGTGGAACAAGATGTTCCGCGTGGGATAAGGCAAATCGATGCCGTTTTCCACATATAGCTTTTTTTTAATAGCACAAATTACCTTGTCGCGCGATCGCAGATCGTCAATTCGGCGCGGCGGAGCAATCCACCAC
Organism: Microcoleus sp. MON1_C5; assembly: GCF_036701875.1. Classification (NCBI taxonomy): domain Bacteria; kingdom Bacillati; phylum Cyanobacteriota; class Cyanophyceae; order Oscillatoriales; family Microcoleaceae; genus Microcoleus; species Microcoleus sp. MON1_C5. Next base: position 99,386 of record NZ_JAUBRN010000012.1, read on the forward strand.
CGAACGCGGAGATTGACCGTACTTTCTGCTAGATCCATCGCCAGTACATCGGGTGCAGGAGCTTTTAAAACCTCCTTCAGGCTGTACAGTGCTTCCAGGATTAACTGCTTGGCGTGGTCAATATCGTCGCCGTAACCAATACTAATATCGTATTCCATGCGGCGTTGATCGAAAGCGGTATTCACTGTCACCGTATTCGTAAACAATTCGGCATTAGGAATGACAATCCGCCGACCATCATAAGTTTGGATTGTTGTAGCGCGGGTCTCAATATTTTCTACCGTTCCCTCAAAGTTTTTAAACACAATTTGGTCATCGATTCGGAACGGTTCCGTCAACAGAATTAGGATACCGGCTAAGAAGTTTTGCAATATCTCGCGAAATGCAAAACCAATCGCCACCCCGCTAATTCCCAGCAGTTGCACCAAATCCCCAGCTTTCAATGTGGGAATTACAATCGAAAGAGCAATAAACAGACCCACTAGAACGATCGTACCCTGCGCCAACCGTCCTAACACCAGCCCCAAATTTCGAGCTTGGTGGTGGTTGCGGGTAACTCGCCTGACCACTCTCTTAATTTGCCTACCCACAAAGTAAAAAATTGCAAAGACAATTAATGCCAGCACAATATTGGGCAGCATGATCATAAAGCTGTCGATCATGCTCTGAATCTTTTTCCAGACTATGGATATCTCTGCCTTCATGAAGTTTCCTCGCGCATCAGCCGTTGTCGATAGTAGTAAAATTTAGCTCGATTAAGTTCTATCTAAAGGCTGTAGATTACTACGACGCGAGGCAGATTTTTTGGCAGTTTTCTAAATTTTGAATGCGGATTATAGGTTGGGATATAGTACAGTTACATCGATTAGTAAACTTCCTGTAGGTGCGGAATAATAAAGAAGCCGATGAATTAATGCCGCTTAATTGCAGGAAAAACAAAAACAAGGAATCGCTGACTAAATCCCACCTGCCGATGGTAATCGCCATGCCGACACTTCCTGAATTTTTAAGTCCTAATTCCCAAAGGGCGGTAAATCGAGTAACTGATTTTTAGAAGGTGGAAGCTGGGCGGGTTTTTTGCCTGGGGCGGAAGTTTGGCGGATTTCCAGAGCAGTTTCGCCAGGATTTGCAGTGCGAGTAGGTACTATCTCCAAAGAATATACTGTCTCGGTTTTTGCAGGAGCGGGATTTTGGGCTTTCGTGAGCAAGTCAACAGCATCTCCGAGGGCGCTAGTTAAATTTTTGCTAGTTTCGGCGTGGCGGGCTTCTTCTTGTTTGAGGGCTTGAGTGAGTTGTTTAACTTGTTCGATCGCCCGATCGCGCTCTTCGAGAACTTCTGCTAACTTAGCTTTAAGTTCGCCTACTGTTTGCAGTTGTGCGATTTCCTGCTGGCGAGCAACCCCAGCATCATCCTCTTCGGGCACAATGGGAGAAAAATTTTGTAACTGCTCTATTTGTGCTTCCAGAGAAGCGATGATTTGCTGAGTTAATTTAGCATCATTCCGCCGCTGTTCGGCTTCAGTATTGTAGAGTTGCCGCCACTGAGCCGCACTTTCACCGGCCTCATCGCGATCGCGCGAAACTTCTGTTAACTGCTGTTGCAGCCGCTTGATTTCATCTAACCACTGTCTGACATCCTGAGCCATATTGATTTTAGATTTTAGATTTTAGATTTTAGATTTTAGATTTTAGATTAGCAACGGCAAATTGGTAATGGCTTAATTAATTAACGCTCCTTATTTCCAGTTGCCCGATCGTCCTGCATCCATTTTCCCTTTTCTAGTTCCCCCTCTCCTGTGCGCTATGAACATTTCTTACTCGTTGCGCTACCTGATTTTAGCTTTGTTTAAGGCGCTTTTAAGCTTGCTTCGAGCTCTCAAACGCAAATTTGGGGGTTTTTGGCTGTTTTGTCGGTGTTTGACTTGGGGTACGCTCAAGGAAGTCGGGGCGAAGGCGGGAGAGCAGCGTTTGCCGGGGCTGTCTGCGGAAATGGCCTACAATTCTATGCTGGCGCTGTTTCCGGGGCTGTTGGCCATGTTATCTGCGATCGCTCTCTTTGAACCTTTGCAGTCAACACTTTATCAACTCGCCCGTCTTTTGGGCGAAGTTATACCCGATGACGTGCGGAATTTGATTGCTGGCTTAATCAAAGAAATTCTCTTAACTCGGAGTAAAGGGCTGTTTTCAGTGAGCTTTTTTGGGGCGATTTGGATATTTTCTGGAGTAATGAGCGCCGCGATGGCTGCACTCGATCGCATCCATGAAATCCCGAGCGATCGAACTAGACCATTTTGGAAAGCCAAACTTATTTCTCTGGGGCTGAGTATCGGTACAATAGTGCTGTTAATTCTAGCATCGGGAGTAGTATTTGTCAGCGACTTAATTGTACAAGCTATTGCCCGCCAGAGTTGCCTGCTGGAGTCGGTCGCCAATTGCGATTTAAAAGATGTCCAAAATTGCTTGCTCCTCGCCGGCAATTGCCCTTTAGAGTCGCAACTGTTAGGTGCTTGGCGGCTGTGGCGGTGGCCGATTTCTTTGGGAATTGTATCACTGGCTTTTGCTTTTGTTTACCGCTACGGGCCTAGCCGCCGTCAACCAGATATTCCTATTTTTTCGGGAGCTGTTTTGGCTGCTATTTTGTGGGCGCTATTTTCAGCTTTATTTCGGTTTTATGTTTTGCATTTGGGCAATTTCACCTGGACTTTCGGCACAATCGGCAGTTTTATTGTGTTGCTGCTGTGGCTGGAGATTTCTTCTTTGGTGATGCTGATAGGCGCTCAGTTGAATGTGACAGTGGGAAAGGCTATGAAACAATCAAAATTAAAATAATTTGTTAATTTTGAATTGTTAATTGTTATTTGCCGGATGCTGGCTTACCTACGGAGTAAAGTGCTGAGAATGCCCGCAACAAAAGAAAGAAAAATCAGTATCCAAATGACACCACCGGGAATGAATGTCAAGAGGCCAACACCTCTGAGAATCCAAACTAGGAGGGTGAGGCCCAGGATAGTCAAAAAGATGCGGGTAGATAGTCGCATTTGAAATCTAGGAGAATTAGTCATGTTGAATGTTAAAGTTTTGTCTGGATCAATGATAGCTGCTTTGCTGGCGATCGGCAGTTACCTCACCTTAATTTCCACTCCCGGTTCCACTGTTGCGCTGAGGGCTACAAATGTGCTAGGAGAAGCGGCAAATGCTGCTCAAAAAACACCTTCTGCAAATTTAACAATTTCCGATCGCACAATTGGAGCGGCGAAGGTGGGGATGACTTTCGGACAATTGAAAAAGACTTTGGGTTCCACAGCACAGTTTAAGGTACAGTCTCCTTTTATGGTAGACTTTGATGCTGTGGCTGTCAGTCAGTCGGGAAAAGTGCAATATCGGATTATCTATGCTGCGGGTACAAAGCTAAAAGATACCGATGTCATTGAACTTTTGATGACTGACAATTCTAGTTATAAAACAGGTCAGGGCGTCGGGCCGGGAATGACTTTGAAACAAGCTGAGGCAATTTACGGCAAGGCGACTTTATCTTATAACGTGGATAATGAAATGAGAGAAGGGGTTGTATTCGCAAAGCAACCCACTAGAAACATTATGTTTGTTCCCAAGGCTGAAGGGAAACAATTTGCGGGAGTTTATGGCGCTGGTCAAGGGGGGTTTTATCAGACTAATAAGTATCAGCCGAATGCTGTGATTAAGTCTGTTATGGTGCGGCAGTAAGTTATCAATCCTGGACGAAAAACCCCGGTTTCTTAACGTAAACGAAAAAGATACGGGTAGATAGTCGCATTTGAAATCGGGGAGAATTAGCCATGTTGAATGTTAAAGTTTTGTCTGCTGGATCAATGATAGCTGTTTTGCTGGCGATCGGCTCTTATCTGGGAGCAATATCGAGTCCCAGTTCCGCTGTTGCGGGTGTGGCTACAAATGCGCTGGGAGAAGCGGTAAAGGCTGCTCAAAAAACACCTGCTGCAAGTTTAACAATTTCCGAGCGCGGAATTGGCGAGGCAAAGGTGGGGATGACTTTCGGAGAATTGAAAAAGGCTCTGGGTTCTACGGCACAGTTTAAGGAATCTCGTTTTATTGATGGCCTTGATGCTGTGGCTGTCAGCCAGTCGGGAAAAGTGCAATATTGGATTATTTATCCTGGTCGTACAAAGCTGAAAGATACGGATGTCATTGAAGATTTAATGACTGACAATCCCAATTATAAAACAGTTGAGGGTGTGGGGCCGGGAATGACCTTAAAACAAGCAGAGGCAATTTACGGCAAGGCTACTTTAGGTTATAACACGGACTATGAATCAATAGAAGGGATTGTCTTTGCCAACCAACCTAATAAAAAAATTAGCTTTGCTCCCAAGGCTGAAGGGAGGCAATATGCGGGGATTTACGGGGCTAGTCAAGGCAGTTTACATCGGACGAATAAGTATCAGCCGAACGCTGTAATTCGCAATGTGATGGTGCGGAAGTAAGTTAGTAGAGACAGCCTAACAGATAACTCGGCGATTGAAATCGCTTCTACAGAAACTCTCGTCCCAGCAGAGGGGGACTCAAGGAAGGAAGGCCGATCGCACTTATCAAAAAAAGTGCGATCGCAAATGTTTAGTTAACTGAAATCGGCGCGAAAATTACCATTTATAACGCGCTGGTGACGGGATTGGAAGGGCTGCCCAACGCCGATAAACGGTGACTGTCCCCACTGGAATCGAACACAACCTCAAACTTGACGTGAGGTATAGTTTGTCGCAAAAACTGAAAATGCCCGTCTGCATCTGAACAACTGCGGAAGCGGGCAACAATAATCCATTGCTGAGTGGGTAACAGACGGGCGATCGCCCAACAACACAAGCGTTGTTTGTATGTCATCATAGAATTTGTCTCCATTGAATGTTGGAGCCAGAGCCAGCCCGGAACCTTCCACAGTAAGGGGCTGGCTTTTGACTTGTTAGGGCTTGAGCCTTATATACACTAATAGCATAAGTTGATGTCATTGACATCAAATGACACAAAAAGAGATCAAAGGGTGTTGGAGTGTAAGATTGAAGACAATTGAAGTAAAACCATGCCTGCCAATGCCTTCACGAATGCGAGTCACAGTTACACTGCCAGAAGACGTTCATCAAGCCTTGTCCGAATGGGCCGAAGAAGAAGATAGAACGCTCGCAAACCTGCTTTCCCATGTGGCAGCTAAAGCAGTCAGAGAACGCCAAGAGCAGAAAAAAGATAAATCAGAAGGCGATCGCCCTTAAGCGATGGCCCCGGCGTAAGATGGACTGTGTTGAAATGTTTTGCAGTACAACGAAATGGCTTCACGGGGACGAGTTACCGCATACCTACCAGAAGAGTTTCAAAAAGCTCTCGAAGAATGGGCAGAAGAAGACAGCAGATCCGTTAGCAGTTTGGCAACGTACCTGCTGACTAAATCTGTTCGAGAACGCCAAGAACAGAAAAAAGATAAATCAGAAAGCGATCGCCCTTAAGAACGATCGCCCGCAATCCCATCCGCCTCCATCCGCCTCCATCCGCCTACATCTGCGGTCAAAAAAAGAACCATCGCCCCTCAAAAAAATAAGGTGGGCCGCAGCCCACCCTACTCAAATTATTTCGCAGTTACCAACTGTGCCGGCAGCCGCTTAAACGCCAACCTTTCATTCTCGATATCCACAAAAATGGTATCGCCGTCAGCAAAATCTCCCCGCAAAATACCCTTCGCCATTTGCGTTTCCAACTCGCGTTGAATTCCCCGCTTCAAAGGCCGCGCACCGTAAACCGGATCGTAACCAATTTCTGCTAAGAAGTCGATCGCAGATTCCGACAGCTTCAGAGACATCTTGCGATCGGCTAACCGTTTTTCCAAGCGCTTAACTTGCAACTGCACAATCTGCCGCAGTTCGGCCTTACTCAAACCGTGGAAGATAATCATCTCATCAATCCGGTTCAAGAATTCCGGCCGGAAAGTTCCCCGCATGGCTTCCATCACCCGACTCCGCATTTGTTCGTTATCTCCGGCCACATCTAAGATGTATTGAGAGCCAACATTCGATGTCATAATAATCACAGAATTCTTAAAGTCTACCGTGTGACCTTGAGCATCGGTAACGCGGCCGTCATCCAGAATTTGCAGCATGATGTTGAAAACATCCGGGTGCGCTTTCTCGATTTCATCGAATAGAATCACTGAGTAAGGACGGCGGCGCACAGCCTCAGTTAATTGTCCGCCTTCGTCGTAGCCAACGTATCCCGGAGGCGCACCAATTAACCGCGAAACCGCGTGTTTCTCCATGTATTCCGACATATCAATTCGCACGATCGCTTCTTCCGTGTCGAACAGATAAGAAGCTAATGCTTTGGCTAATTCGGTTTTGCCAACACCCGTGGGGCCGAGGAAGATAAAACTTGCAACCGGACGATTTGGATCGGCTAAACCTGCGCGCGATCGCTGAATTGCATCTGCAACCGCCGTCACCGCTTCATCCTGTCCGATTACCCGCTTGTGCAGTTCATCTTCCAAGTGCAGAAGTTTCTGCATTTCCGATTCAACCAACTTGCTGATCGGAATTCCCGTCCACTTAGAAATAATCTCGGCAATGTCGGATTCGGTGACTTCTTCCCGCAGTAGAGTTTGACCTGTGGTTTGAGTTGCTGTCAGTTGAGTTTCTGCTTCTTGCAGTTGTTTTTGCAACTGAGTTAACGTGCCGTATTTCAACTCAGCAGCGCGGTTCAGGTCATATTTTAATTCAGCTTGCTGAATTTCAATATTCACCTTATCAATCTGTTCTTTAATCTTTTGAATGCTGCCGATGACACCTTTTTCCGATTGCCACTGGGCATTCAAAGCGTTTTGCTGTTCCTTGAAGTTGGCTAAGTCTTTTTCCAGTCTTTCCAAGCGTTCTATCGAAGCAGAGTTACTTTCTTTTTGCAGGGACAGTCTTTCCATTTCTAGCTGCAAAATCCTGCGGTCGATTTCGTCTAGTTCTTCCGGCTTGGAGGTAATCTCCATTTTGAGTTTAGCGGCTGCTTCGTCCACCAAGTCAATGGCTTTGTCTGGCAGAAAGCGATCGCTAATATATCGAGTAGACAAAGTAGCCGCCGCCACTAGGGCGCTGTCAGAAATTTTCACGCCGTGGTGAACTTCGTAGCGTTCTTTCAAGCCCCGCAAAATCGAGACAGTATCTTCAACTGTCGGCTGGTCAACATAAACTTGTTGAAAACGGCGTTCTAGTGCCGCATCTTTTTCGAGGTACTTGCGGTATTCGTCGAGAGTTGTAGCGCCGATACAGCGCAATTCTCCCCTCGCTAACATGGGTTTAAGTAAGTTACCGGCATCCATCGAGCCTTGAGTTGCGCCGGCACCGACAACGGTGTGAATTTCATCAATAAATAAGATGACTTTGCCGTTACTATCCATCACTTCTTTGAGCACCGCTTTCAAGCGTTCTTCAAATTCTCCCCGGAATTTTGCGCCGGCAATTAACGCGCCCATATCTAAGCTAATTAATTGTCTGTCTTTGAGAGATTGCGGCACATCTCCGGTGATAATTCGCTGGGCGAGTCCTTCGGCGATCGCAGTTTTGCCGACTCCCGGTTCCCCAATCAATACCGGGTTATTCTTGGTGCGACGGCTCAAAATTTGAATCGTGCGGCGGATTTCGTCATCCCGTCCGATTACCGGATCGAGTTTGCCTTGACGCGCGGCTTCAGTCAAATCTCGGCCGTATTTTTCCAGCGCTTCGTATTTGCCTTCTGGATTTTGATCGGTCACTTTGTTCTTCCCCCGGACTTGGGTAATGATATCTTTGAGCTTGGCTTCATCTAGTTTAAATTCTTGTAGTAGGTTTTTGCCAAAACGATCGTCCTTAACGTAACCTAGTATCAAATGCTCGATCGAAATAAATTCATCGCCGTACTCTTTTCGGTAAGTTTCGGCGCGATCGAGCAAAGTGTCGAGAGAACGACCTAGATAAACGTTGCCGCCGCTTCCTGAGATTTTCGGCTGGCGGCTGATAAACTCATCAGTGCGATCGCGCAATTTTGCTACAGAAACTCCCGCTTTGTTAAATAAGCTGCTAGCGAGCCCCGATTCTTGTTCCAGCAAAGCTTTCATCAAATGTTCGCTTTCTAGCTGCTGCTGCTGACCTGCTTTGACGATTTCGGGGGTGCGGGCGAGGGCTTCCCAGGCTTTTTCTGTAAATTGGTTTGGATTATTCGGTTGCATAAATTTTAATTCCCTGAATAGAAAATGATGGCTGCTGTAGGGGCAATTGCTCGATCGCCCGTACAATTGTCATTTTAGGGAGTTGCGGAGGGGGGGCGGATCGGTGTTCCCCTATCTGTAGATAGGTATTTCCGTCCTTTGTCGCAGTCTCTGGCAGCCAAAAGCAAACTCTCGCCCCTAAAAGTTGCACTCTTGGATAAAAGCAACTCTCACATTAAAAATGCTTTCTAGTGCCACTTGAAAAAACTGCACATTCTTAAACAGTCTCTTGCGGAAAATGGAGAAATACTCATGTAAATAGGAGAGAGGACTTGAGAATCGTCACAGTCCTATAGCTAAACCCAAAGCGTTATTGTTTTACGCATCAATAACAGCCGCTATAACTCTCAGAACAGGACTATATAGCTATGAAAATTTTACCTTTAATTTCGTTAGGTATTATAGCAAGTGCCGCGATCGCAGTCGCCCCTGAAGCTTTGGCAAGTACCTGGCGTGCCGCACACCGGATGTCTGGTTTTTCCGCCGACAGCAATTACTACTTGTATCTAGAAAGTTCCAGAGATACAGGAGCGGGAATTCCCAAAGCAAAATTGCAAATTGTCCAAGTTGCTGCAAATTCCTGCATCAAAAATGGGTGTATCCAAACTCAATATGGCGAGCCAGACTCGAATAAAAGCACTAAAATGGCAGAAGATGACTTGCTTAAAAAAAGTTGGAATAGTAGGGAAAGTTTGAAGTTAACTCCTCCTCAAGGTGGAACTAAACTGAACATTATTTCTCGTACTCCCGGAGCCAATGGAAGCGAGACAGTCGCCGTCAAAGTCAATACAGCAAAGCCTTTACAAATTCGTCTGGAACAGCGGCAAAAAACGGCTTCTCCTGGCAAAGAAAGCGCGGCAATGCGTCTTGTAATTAATCATAACGGTCGGCAGCGTGTCCTCGGATCGCTGAACAATTTTCAAGATTGGGTGTTCTCTTATTCAATCCGAGAAGTTCGTTTGTCTCCGAACGGGCGCAATGTCGTTGTCCTGGTGGACAAGACAGAACGCACTTTTGAAGGAGTCTTGAAAACTACTGTTGTACAAGGCTTTGTTCTTTAGGCTTGCTATATTCCCAGGTCAAAACCTGGGAATTCTCAAAACTTACCCAGAACCCCTATATGTAAGGTACACGCGGCGCACCTACAGATAGAGTCTGTGCGTCACTCCCGATCGGGTTGTTAATTATTCTTTATTTTGATAATTAATATATCAATACATTTTAAAATTTCCCTCTTCCTTCCTCGCTCTTTCTTTTTCCTTGAATATCTGTCTCCTGACTATTGACGAATGCTCAATCATTAATCCGTGTATCCCTGTCAAAATCCCTATCTTGCCTGACTTTATGCCTGCATTACCACCCGTTCCGGGAGACTGACAATAAAAGTTGAACCTTTACCGTCTTCGCTTTCGACGCTAATTTCGCCGCCGAGAATTTGACACAAACGCTGGCTAATTGTCAATCCCAAACCCGTGCCTCCATACTTGCGGGTAGTCGAGGCATCAGCTTGAATAAAAGGTTTAAATATCTGCTCTAATTGCTCGTTTGTCATCCCAATGCCGGTGTCGCTGACTCTAAAAATTAACACTTGAGAACTGTAGTTTGAACCCGAGTAAAAATCATTATTTTTATTTTGTTTCGCCGGCCTTGATTTTTCAATTATAATTCTTTCGACGCCGATAGTAATGACGCCTTTTTCGGTAAATTTGGCAGCATTGCTGAGCAAATTGAGAAGAATTTGCCGCACTTTCGGTTGGTCGGCGTACATTGTGCCGAGTTCGCCTTTGGTTTTCAGTGCTAAAGCATTGCCTTTTTTCTCTACTAGCGGTTGAGCCGTAGTCATCACTTCTTCAATCATCGTCGCCACGTCGAAGTTTTCCAAATAAAGGGTGACGTGACCGGCTTCTATTTTGGAAATGTCGAGGATGTCGCTGATCATGTCGAGCAGGTGTTTGCCTGCGGTTTGAATTTTTTCTAAGTCGGGGAGAAAATCTTCGGAACCGGAATCTTGAGCATCTTCTTGCAGCATTTCGCTGTAGTTGATGATGGCATTGAGGGGGGTGCGGAGTTCGTGGCTCATGTTGGCGAGAAATGCACTTTTGGAGCGGTTGGCAGCTTCGGCGGCTACTTTTGCTTCGTGCAATTCTTCTGTGTATTCCGCTACTCTTTGGATCAGTTCGTTGAGGGAAATTGCTAGCATTCCCACTTCGTCGGAAGTAGTGACGGGTACTTGCAAATCAAAGTTCGATTCTTCTGTGACTCGCTGAGCGATGAGGGTGGTGGCTTCTAGGGAGCGAGCGATCGCCCCGCTGGTGTATGCTGCTAGAATTGCTGCGATCGCACCTGATATCAAGAGAGAGCCAACGAGAATGAGAGTTCCGAGTTTTTCGGCATTTTCGTAGGTTCTAAATGCCTCGTCTGCTTTCTCGCGAAATTGGCCGGCCAGTAGGGCTGAATCCTCGGAAAACTCTTTGAGTTTCAAAGCAGTTTCGCCCGCCACAAAATTGTTCAAATTCTGCCCCAATGCCTGCTGCTGCTTCGGATTCAAAGCAGATAATTTCGCAGTAGCCAACATTTTTTGTACTTGTTGAAAGTATGATTCTACGGTTTTGCCGTTGACTTGAGCGAACTGTTGAAGCTGTTGGTAGTCTTTGGCAATCTCGGGATTCTTCGTCTGCGACGGGGCTTGCAGTTGTTCGAGGATGCCGCTCATCTGAGCAACGCGAGTCAGGAATTCCGAGCGTTGGCGATCGAAAATTTGCGGTTTGGCCGTCAGACTCGCCAGCTCTTGCTGCTGAATTCTGACTTCCTGCACCGTGTTATTGAGGTTTGTCAGGATTTCCGCTTTCTCTCGGTCGATCGCTAGTTTTTCTCTAACTTGCTGTTTGTGATAGGATTCTACTCCCCGTCCCGCCACAGCACCTAAAACGGCAATACCAAGGACCAAGGCGTATCCGCAGCCGATTTTCTGCCTGATACCTAAGCGGCCCAACAGACTTTTCACGCCTATTTGAGGAGGGTTCTGCAGTTGATTTTTCAAAGCTAAGGTTAAAGACATGGGCAATGTACTCGTCACCTTTGAGAGGCACCATCTATATTCTAATTGATGCCTGCCTGAGGGTAAATAAAGTTCTGGCTTCAAGTCAGGTTTCGGCAGTTGTGGGGTCTTTGCAGGGTTCCACAGCTCGATCGGCTTGACACTTTGGAGGAGTTATGCGTAACAAGTTATAGCAGAAGGAATAAGGCTCTTCGGCTGCCTTCGGCTCCCTTTCCTTCGGCGATACGAGCGGGCAAGTCGCTCAGATTAAAAAAAGCAAGAAGGAAGAAGCAGTCAAAGACATGGTATCAGTCATTAAGAACGTACTCACCGTCGGGCGTGGTTGCGATATAAGTCGCGAGTTATAAGTTGCAAGTTATGAGTTAAATTTCTGATTGAAAACTCTACTCTACTCGCAACCCACAACTCTCTCGCTGTTCCCCTACTGGCAAAGTCGAAATTGTGCTATCTCAGCAGGAATTCTTGAAGCATTAGGTACGTTTGCAGAGGCAGGAACGAAGATTCCCAGGCCGTAACTGCAACCCTCTGCAGTCGTGCATTCGCCAGGTTTAGCACTGATTTGATATTCGCCTTGGGATGGGGGAGTAAAAGAGATTGACGCCAGTTCGCCTGTTTTTTGACTGACAGCGACTTCCTGACCGCTTGCATCCTTGAGAGCTAGGTTTAAATCCTGGCAATTTCCGTCGCAAGTGGCAACAAAAACATACTCCACATTAGGATGCAACGTCGCTCTAAAAGGAGATGAAACTTGCTTGCGAACCTGGCCCAGCAACGGCACAAATACTAATTTTTGACCGTTGCCTTTCCGCTGGTCAACTTCTGTTTTCAAGCGACAAATAACCGTTTTTTGGTTGTCGGTCAGTTCTTGAGCAATCGCATTTCCTACAATTGCAGTACCGAGGATCAGCGCAAGACCGGAAATAACCAGATGTTTGAAATTCATTGATGTCCCTTAAAGTTAATTTTGGGTGATTGCAATAGACCGCTTTTGTCAGCAGTCTATTAGTTTATCTGGAGCCTATCACATTTGTTGACTTTTCCGAAAAAACAGGTCGGAGAAAAGTGCGATCGAACTCAAGTCTGGTTTTAGATGAATCTGGCGTCAGCTATCGCCGAAACTCCACAGATTGCAGACCGTAGGAGCAGAACCTCGTCCTGATTGTATTGTACTAAATTAGGACGATCGCCCTCAGTATCTAGAAACCCGGTTTCTGGGCGGATGCCTCGCAGCTCAACCTACGATTTATAGTAGAGACCGGGTTTAACAAGACCTGAATCTGTCCAAGACTGTAAATCTCTGATACAGGTTCCCAGATTCCCTGTCAACAACATAATACAAATTTAAAAAAGTCTTGCTACCATCCTCAATCTTATACCAATTATTAAAATTCAAAGCGAACCGTAAGGACACGGCAATGCCGTGTCCCTACTCAAGATCCCTCCGTTAAATCCGTTAAATCCCTTCTACAATCCATTGCCTAACTTCCTTCTTCCGATCATTTATCACTGTTCCGAAATTTCCACGCAGGAACAAACTTAGAATCTCCCCAAACGCCGCGACGCTTTTTCTTAGCTTCGGCTTCCGCTTGTTCCAGAATACTTGCACTCGGACAGTTTTTCAAGTAAGGACGGTAAACCATTGCTAATCCTTCGCGGATCAAAACTTCTTGGGCAAATGTGCCGTTTGGCAAACGAACTTCGCTAACTTTGCGGCCGTAGCGGTCAGTATCGGTGACGGTCAAGACAACGCGACCCCCCCCTTTTTTGACGAGCTGCTGCATTCTTTGGTGCGCTAGATTTCCCCACTTAAATTGATTTTTTTTTGCTGCTGCTTTGCTATTTTTCTCAGCATTTGTGTGCGCGACTTCCGGTGCATCTACACAGGCAAAACGCACTTTTATATCTTTCCCGGCGCTATCGCTGGCGACAAGGGTGTCGCCGTCGCTGACTCGCTTGACAGCATAGTTGTTGGGCGCTAACTTTTGTGGACACCCGAATAGTAGCAATAGCAGAGCAACTGCACTTAAGGTTTTTATTGTTGGGAAAAGGGGGATTTTTGTTGGGTTCATATTTCTGTGTTTTATTTAGTTTCCATCCAATTTTGCCCAGCGTGGATGTCAACTATCAGCGGTACGCTAAGTGGCAGAGCATTTTCCATCGCAGTTCTAATTTTCGGTTGCAATTCTTCCCATTCATCGGGAGGTACTTCAAAGATTAATTCATCGTGAACTTGCAGCAGCAGCCGCGCCTGATAGTTTTGCAAAATTTTGTGTACTTCAATCATGGCAAGTTTAATGATATCAGCACTAGAGCCTTGAATGGGAGCGTTGGCTGCGGCCCGCAAAGATTGGGCGTCATCTCTGCTGACAGATTTAAGTCTATCCGAGTGAATGTCTTGGGGATTGCGGCCTTTTAAGTCGAGGAGGCTTTCGCTCTCGAATTTTAAATAGCGGCGGCGGCCTAGAATTGTGGTAACGTATCCGAGGGCGATCGCCTCTTTTTTTACTTTCTCCAAAAATTCAAAAACCTTAATGTAACGCTCGTTAAATCGCTTAATAAACTCTTTGCCGTCTGCTGAAGTTTTGCCCATCGAGCGCCCAAACTTAATCGCCCCCATACCGTAAATTACCCCAAAATTAATCGTTTTGCCAAACCGTCTTTCGTCTGGCGTTACTTCCTCTTTTTCAAACAGCAGTTGAGCTGTTACGGTATGCACATCTCGGTTATTTTGGTAAGCTTCAATTAACACAGGTTCTTGACTCAAGTGAGCCAAAATTCGCAGTTCAATTTGAGAATAGTCAGCCGACACCATCAGCCAACCTTCTTCCGGTAAAAAAGCCTTGCGAATTTGTCGCGAAAACTCGGTGCGGATGGGAATATTTTGTAAATTTGGATTGGAAGAAGAAAGCCTTCCCGTACCAGTTGCAGTTTGGTTGAAATCTGTATGCACTCGCCCGGTTTCTGCACGCACTAACTGTGGCAAAGCATCGACATAAGTTGATTTCAACTTGGATAATGTTCGGTGTTCTAATAAATCGTCTACAATCGGGTGGTCTCCTTGCAATTTATCCAAAACAGCGGCGTCTGTAGAGTATCCAGTCTTCGTTTTGCGAGACTTTTTCTGAAACTCATCCGGGATTTTTTCTAACAAGATTTCGCTGAGTTGTTTCGGGGAACCTAAATTAAACTTTCTCCCCGCTGCTTGATAAGTCTTTTCTTCTATTTCTTTTAAGCTCTTTTCTAGCTGTTGCGAGAGTTCTTGCAGGTAAGCTGAATCAATGCGAATTCCGCAGAATTCCATTTCTGCTAAAACTGGTTCTAGGGGCTGTTCTACTTCCAGCAGCAACTTGTGCAAAGACTTATCGGGAAAGTTATGTTCGTCAGCTTTATCTAATTCAGTTCTCAGTTTACCTACTAACTGAAATGTGGTGTGAACATCCATGCCGCAGTAGTCGGCTACTTCTCGAATGCTAATGTCAGCAATTGTTTTGTTTTTCGGCACTAATTCATTGTAAGTTTTGGCAACAATTTTTAAGTAGTGCCTTGACAATTCGCTGAGGCTGTGGCTGGTTTCGGGATTGAGTACGTAACTGGCTAGCATGGTGTCGAAGACGACTCCGGCTAGTTTGATTCCCTGACAGCGCAGGATCGATCGATCGAACTTAGCATTTTGCAGCGCCTTCGGATAATTCTCGCTTTCCAAAATCGGACGCAAAGCATTTAAAACGGTGGCTTTGTCCAAGTTTTTGCCCGTTTTATGTCCCGTGGGAATGTAAGCAACATCCTCTTCGCCTGTTCCCCAACAGCAGCCAATTCCGACTAATTCGGCGTCTCGCGGTTCGATGGCGGTGGTTTCGGTATCCCACGCCACGGGTGAGGCTTTGTCGGTGTAGGTTTGCAGCAGTTGGACTAATTCGTTTAACTGTTCGGTTGTTTGAATTATTCGGGGTTTAATTGGCAGTTTGTTTTCCTGCTGGGCGGCTAGGGTTTCTGCGGGACTAAAAAACCACAACGCATCGTCTTCTGAACTTTCAGAAGTTGCAGGTGACTTATCTATTGTGGGGTGGGCATCGGGTTCGCCCTTTTCTACTGTGGCTTCTACACTCTTTTCTACTGTGTCTTCTACGCCCTTTTCTACTACGGTTTCTTCAACACCGCCGAACCTTTTTTGAATTTGTTTAACTTTGCTTAAAAATGTCTTAAATTCTAATTTTTCCAGCATCGGGATCAAGGCTGCTTCATCAAAACCTTTGAGCTGGCAATTTTCTAAGTCTACTTCCAAGGGCACGTCTTGGACAATTGTCGCCATGCGTTGAGAATGATAAGCAGCTTCTTTGCCTTCTTCTAGCTTTTTCTTAGTTGCTCCTTTAATTTCGTCGATGGCTGCATAAATGCCGTCGAGGGAATTGTAAGCTTCCAGCAATTGCAGGGCGGTTTTGTCGCCGATGCCTTTAACTCCGGGGATGTTGTCGGATTTGTCGCCGCAGAGGGCTTTGTAATCTACTACTTGTTCTGGCAAAATGCCGAGTTTTTCTTTGACTGCTTCCGGGCCGTATTCTTGGGATTTGCCTTTGCCCGATCGCCTGAGTTCATCGGTACTCAAATACAATACCCCGATTTGTTTTTCGGTGTCTACTAATTGAAACAAATCTCGATCGCCCGTGAGGATTTTGACCTGATAACCGGCCGCGCTGGCTTTGTTTGCCAAAGTTCCCAAAACATCGTCCGCCTCAAAACCGGGAGCAGTTATTGCAGGTAAATTCAAATAGGTGAGCAATTCTTGCAGGTTTTTGATATCCGGCTTAAAATCTTCCGGTGTTTCGGCTCGACCGGCTTTGTAGGTGTCGTCTGCTTCGTGGCGAAATGTGGGTGTGGCGAGGTCAAAGGCGATCGCCATGTACTGGGGGTCGTGGGCCGCCATTACTTCCAGTAGCGACTTGAGAAAGCCAAAACAGACGCTGGTGGGAATGCCCGTCGTAGTTCGCAAACCCCCATCTCGACTTTTGGCAAAGGCGAAGTAGGAGCGAAAGGCCAGGGAGTGACCGTCAACTAAGATGAAGATGGGAGCTTGATTTGCCGACACAGACACAAATACCGATCGCACGAAAGGATTTTCTCATTGTACTCAGTTGTCAGTCGGCATTGATCGACCGGAAGGATGGCCGAGAGACTTGAGAACGGTTGACAGTTGATGGGGTCTCGGCTTACTGTGCAGCTTGGCTGAGAATAGTAGAAGATGTTAAGTGGGATTCCCTACCGGATAGCTTCGCTTCACGCGAATTTACAAACACCTGCAGATCGAAGCCTATGGCTGACATTAATCGATGCTACGAAATCCTCGAAATTGAGCCTGGAGCTTCCTTAGAAGAAATTAAGCGCGCTTACAGGGATTTAGCGTTTGTGTGGCATCCCGATCGGTTTGCCAACAATGACCGCCTGCAACAAAAAGCTCACCAAAGATTAACAGAAATTAATGAAGCTTACCAGCAGTTGGTGTTGTTTCTGAGTCAGCCTGAATCATCGGGGTCGATCGAAAAACAGTTTCCGCAGCCACCGCCGCCTGCGCCGGAAAAGCCGCTGAGAAGGCCTTCTCGAAAATCAGCCGCTAGGCCTGGTTCCCAGCGCAGTCAAACCCGCCCAAAAACCGCCTCCAAAAAATTTCAAACTCAAAAGAACTCTTCAAGCAAGAAACGATTTACCACTCACAGCCGTCAAGCGTGGCGGGGCAGAAAGCAACCAGGGCGAAGCGTTGCGAGGGAAGCACGGCCATCTCAACACTATCGAAAGCTTACCTCGAAAAGGAAAAAAGAATTTTCAACTCAATACTCAAAACCGCGAAGCGCGCCGAGGGAAGTGCGACCATCTCAACACTATTCAAGCTTCCCTTGGTGGCCGCTGGCAATCGCCGTGGCGAGTTACGCTTTGACCGGTTGGATTTTGACGAGATCAGCCGCCCCGCTGTGGATGTGGGCTTTAATTTGTGGTGCCGATTGGCTGTGGGCCGCGATTTTGCTGGCGGAGGGTTCGGCAACGCCTAGAGTGTGGCTGGCAGCGTTAGTTTTAGGTGGGGCGGTGGGGGGGTCGATCGCCGGTTTTCAGGCGGGAGGAATGGAAACAGGGGCTGCTTGGGGCGCCGTTGGGGCTGGTTTGGGGGCGATCGCCAGTTCCGAGGCCGAGTCGCGGGCTGTGGCTGCTGTTTTGGGTGTAGGGGGAGTGGTGACAGTGGTGGGATTGATGGCGGGAACAGATTCTGGGAATTGGGTTAAGGTGTTGGCGGCGGCCGTGTGTTGGGCGATTGTCGGCTTGACGTGCGGGCTGGCGGCGGAAGTAGGTGGGAATTCTGACGGCCCTGTCGGGCTCGGAGGTGCGATCGGGCTGGGGATTGGGGCGTGGGCTGGGGTGTGGGCTGGGGCGGGTTCGGGGGCGATCGTCCAAGCTTTCGCTATCGCCGGGTCTAAGACTGTTTATGGGGCTTGGGCTGCGATCGGCATTATTGCTGGAGTTGTGGCGCGGATGGTAGCTGCAGAAAGGTTGAGCCACAACGGCAGCGGGCTTTATACGTTTATCCTGTTGGTGGCTACTTCGGGTTTCGGGCTGTGGCTGGGACGGTTGGTTGGGCGAGCGGATCTTTTGAATTAATCATTAGTCATCAGTAATTAGGGAAAATTACCCATTATCCTATTTTATAGAAACTGCCAAGACGATTAGGAGTTTCTTGTTTGCTGAAACCTGAGTTTAAAGTTGCTGCTTCCTTCTTCCTGCAGCATAACTCCCAGCACTTATCGCTTTTCAGCAGCGCTTCAAACTCAGCCCTTGGCAAAGGCTGGCTGAAAAAATAACCTTGAATTTCGTCGCACTCGCGATCGCACAAAAAATCTAGTTCCTGCTCATTTTCTACCCCCTCAGCAACCACCCTCATGTTCATGCAGTGTGCCATTTGAATAATAGCTACTGTAATCGCTGCATTTTGGCGATCGTCTGCAATATCCCGAATAAAACTCTTGTCAATTTTTATCGCATCAAATGGAAAGCGTTTTGGATAACTCAAAGAAGAATATCCCGTCCCAAAATCATCAATTGCTATCCTAATCCCCAGATCCCTCCACACCGTAAAAGCTTTAGCTGCTGCTATTTCGTCTTGCAAAACCAGACTTTCCGTCAGTTCTAATTCCAAATACTTGGGATCGAGACCAGTTTCTGTTAATATCTCCCTGACTCTTTCCGTGAAATTTTTGCGCTCGAATTGACGGGCTGACACGTTAACTGCCACTCGCAGGGGCGGCAAACCTGCTCTTTGCCATGTTTGAGCTTGCCTGCAAGCAGTCTCTAATACCCATTCGCCCAACGGTGCAATCAAGCCCATTTCTTCAGCCATTGGAATAAATTCCCCCGGGGAAACTCGCCCCCGTTCTGGATGATTCCAGCGCACCAAAGCTTCAGCACCAATCATTTTACCTGTTTTAATTTCAATTTGCGGCTGATAGTATACTTCAAATTCTGAACTTTTTAAAGCATGGCGCAGGGAAGTTTCTTGAAGAAGTGTATTGATGAAATAACTGGCATTTTTGGCACTGTAAAAATGATAAGTGTTACCGCCTTCTAGCTGAGATTGATACATTGCTATATAAGCATTTTTTAGCATTTCATCTCCGTCGATGCCGTCCCCTGGATACAAGCAGATCCCCATACTAGCAGTGACATAGACTTCGCAATCTTTGACAATCATGCCTTGGGATACAATATCTAAAATGTTTTGAGCAATGTTAGCCACATCCTGTTTTTCTTCAACAGGTTTGAAAATCAGCGCAAATTCGGCAGCTTCCAAGCGAGCAACAATATCAATGTTTTCCATGCAGTTACTTAGCCGCTGGGCGATGGTACAAAGCACAGAGTCGCCGATATCGTGTCCCAAGGTACTGTTAATGCGGTTGATTTTATCTAAGCTAAGCGTGACAAGCGGAACGACTCCTGACAATTCTTTTTGACCATCTAATATTCGGCTTAACTTTTCTCGCAACAATGAACGATTCGGCAGATTGGTCAAGCTGTCATACTGATGTCGGTAGAGGGCCAGTTGAATAGTTGTGTGCAAGTTTTTTTCTTCAAATGGCTTGACAATATAGCCGAAGGGTTTTGTACTATTGACTCGTCGCAAAGTATTTTCATCGGCATAAGCTGTCAGATAAACTACTGGAATTTGAAATCGCGAACGAATTTCTTCGGCTGCTGTAATACCGTCTATTTCTCCTTGCAAGTTAACATCCATCAAAACTAAATCTGGTCGGAATTTGGCTGCCGATTCAATCGCTTCTTCTCCCGAATAGACCATACCAGTTATTCTATATCCTAGAGAGATTAAACTGTCGGAAATGTCTTCCGCAACGATGCTCTCGTCTTCAACTATCAGAATTTTTTTGTTAGACACTAAATTCTCTCCTATGAGTGTATTTGGGTTGGGGAAAGGTTATTTTAAAATTCGTGCCAGCAGTGTCTAAGAGCTCTATTTTGCCCCGAATTTGCTTGACTAAAGACCCGACCAGTCGCAAACCCAAAGTTCGGGCTTTTCGATAATCTAAGTCTTGAGGAAAACCAATTCCGCTGTCGCTCACGCTTAGGACGAAAAATAGGTTTTTATTTAAAGAAAAATCTATGTTGATTTTACCTTTTATTTGTCCTTTAAAAGCATATTTAAGGGCATTTGTCACAAGTTCGTTAATAATTAAGCCGCAAGGAACTGCCGTATCAATATTGAGAAAACACGGCATAATATTTGTTTCTAAATTAACGCATTCTGCATGAGTTTCATAAGCTTGGAATAAATTGTGGGCGAGATTTTGGATATATTCAGCAAAGTCAATTTTTGACAAGTCTTTGGATTGATACAATTGTTCGTGAACCAGAGCCATTGAGCTGACTCGGTTTTGGCTTTCTTTTAACATTTCGCTAACGGGGCTGTCTTGGATGTAGCGGGACTGAAGTTTGAGCAAACTGGAAATAACTTGGAGGTTGTTTTTGACGCGGTGGTGAATTTCTTTGAGTAGAACTTCTTTTTCTGCAAGGGATGCTTTGATGCCATCCTCGTCGCGCTTGCGATCTGTAATGTCCCGCACTACTGCTTGAATTACTTTTTTCCCGTTAATTTCCATTGCATTTAACAGCACTTCAGCGGGAAATTCTGAACCGTCTAACCGTTTGTGTAACCAGTCAAAGCGACAGCTACCTGTTTTCATTGCTGTCGATATTCTCTGTGCTGCTAGACTGGATGAGTCTTGTCCACTCGGCTGAAATTGCGGCGAAAATTGGCTTAATTTTTTACCGTAAAACTGCTCTTTATTACTGCACCCAAAGAGGGTTAGGGTGGCGTGGTTGCAGTCAAAAACTTCGTCTTCTTCCAGTAGCATTACTGCGTCGCTGGTGGCTTCGTAAAGGCTGCGGAATTTGCGTTCCGACTCTTGCAAAGAAGCGATTAATTGGGTTTTTTGAGCTTCGGCGCATTTGCGGTCGGTAATGTCTATCCCTACTGAAACTGCTGCGGTTCCCTGATGATATTTCTGAGCTACTATCAAATAGTTGCGGACGGAACCGTTAATTTCTATTTCTATTTCTTGCCAGGTTTGCTGAGATGAACTGTTAAAAAAGTTTCGGATCAGTTCTCCAAAAGTCGAGCCTTTGTCGAGAAAGTTGATTTCTTGACCTACAAAGGTTTCAGGAGACAGGTTGAACGAGGTTGCTAAGTGCTGGTTGACTCCAATATACCGCAAATCTGAACTGATCCAAGAAATCAGTCCGGGCACGGCATCCAACACGGCCCGAAGTTGGTCTGTAGCTTCTTGGAGTGCTTCTTCCGATCGCTTGCGATCGCTAATATCTGTCGCCGTTCCGCACAAGCCTAAAATAGCGCCGTTTTCCGCTTGGTTGACGATGCTGTTGACGCGCAGGTAGACGGGAGTACCGTCTTTGCGAATGTGTACTGTTTCGTAAGGAGAATTAGCGATTTGTGACTGAATTTTAGTTCTCGCTAAAAGTTGTGCACATATTTCTATTGGTCTAGTTTTTTGCTCGGGAACTAAAAAATCGGTGAAGCTGCGTCCGATCATTTCTGGCGGTTCGTAACCGTAGATGCGTTTGGCGGCGGAATTGACAAAAGTCAAGAAACCTTCAATATCGATCGACCAAATCAATTCTTCGGAAGTTTCGAGGAGGTTGCGGTACTTTTTTTCGCTTTCGGCAAGTGCTGCATTGAAGACTGCCGTCTGCTGCTGAAGTCTCTCTTCTAATTCTTGATTTGCCGTTTCCAGAGTTGCGCTCGACTGCTCGCGCTCGGTAATTTCTGTAGAAACACCGACTGCCCCAACCACTTCGCCGTTTCCATCTCGCAGCGCTGCCGATCTAATTTCGTGAATAAAATGCCTCTCTCGGACGTTCCAAGTACGATCGTTTCCTGCTAATACCTCGGCAATATTTTCTAAGATATCTGGCTGGCTGCTGTAAACTTCAAAAATCGATAGCCCGACAGTTGCACCTGGTTTGAGTCCCAAATTTTCTAATCCTTTCCCTGCTGCAAGGGTTAACTTGCCTTCTCTGTCGGTTGCCCACAGGAAAATTGGGGCACAACTGACAGCGGCGTGAAGGGTTTCGTTGGCTTGTTTGAGCCGATCGATTTCTGCGTGAAGCAGATCCTGGGTGGTGTTTAATTCTACCGTTAGTCGATCGGCTTTTTGCTGCCAACTGGCAGCAGTATCGCACATTTCTGCGAAATCGCGGGAACGACAGATGGATTGGTTGCAGTGTGACATGGTTACTCTAGGGCGCACTGTATATTTAACCCCAGCCTATCTTTTAAGCATAAACTTTTTAAGTGAAATATTACAATTAGCAGGAATACTCATCCGACCAAGATGCGATAATATTAAAGGTACTTTAAAGGATTCAGAAATTGCGGCTCGCTCAGGCCTTTGGGCGAGAGTTTACAAATTTATAGTAAGCTGAATAATGCCTCCCCGTCGGTATTTTTACGGTAAGTATTTGTATTAGTGCAAAAACAAGTTCCGCCATCCTCGGCTTGCACAAGAACTGGGATTGTAAATTTATTATATTTGTTTGCGTAGATTCACGCACCGAGGAATCTGGAATCTGGAATTTGTAAATATAGCCAGCCCCTGAATGGTTAGGAGGTACTTAATTTGTGAAAATCATGAGGTCGATGCCCTCTTCTTTCTGCCTTCTGCCTTCTGCCCTATTCCCTATTCCCTATTTCTTGCATCCGCTACATCCGTTACAGAATCCGTTGCCGAACTTCCTTCTTTCTTCAATTAACTCCCCAAATTTTGACAGTTTTGTCTATACTGCCGCTGATAATAGTTTCACCATCGCTGCTAAAAGTAAGACAAGTAACAGAGTTTTGATGTCCGCTGAGAGTGTGAATATTTTCGCCGGTACTGGCATTCCAAAATTTGATATTACCATCGGCACTAGCAGTGACAACAGTGCCTCCGTCGGGACTAAAGAGGATCGCATTTATGGAGTTAAAATGCCCGGCCAAAGTGATTGAAGTATCTGGATTCGATAGCTGTCGCAGTTGAATGTTTCTGTCCCAGCCACCAGTAGCCAAAGTCTGCCCGTCTGGACTGAAACCCAGACAATTCGCATAACCCTTAATTGTTTGGGAGCACTCTCTGCTGCGGAGGTTCCACAGTTTAATTGTACCGTCAGAACTGCTGCTAGCGAGAGTTTGTGCGATCGGGCTAAAAGCAAGACTAACAATTCCTGCTTTATGAGATCCCCAAGTTAAAAGATTGCCAAAGGTACAGATTAACTTTCCCGTTTCTAAATTCCAAATTTTGATAGTAGTATCTGCCGAACCGCTGGCGATAACTTGACTGTCGGGACTGATGACAATTGCGCTAATTTCCGCTTCATGTCCGAGGGAAGTATGCCGCAATTCTCCTTCCTGCCAAATTTCGACCGCGCGGTGTTTTGGAGTATTTCTGCTCCTCACAAAAACTTCGCTTTCTTGGCAAAGCACAAAAGTTTCTTGAGCGCGGGCATACTTGTCAACAGTATAGAGTATTTCTCCTGTCTCTACATCGCAAATTCTAATTATTTTCCCGTGCAAACTCGCCGTGTTATATCCTCCGGGACTAATCGCAACATTTGTCCCAGTTTTGACCGTGCGGATGCAGTCAAAAAGCTTGTAAGGCACGAAGTCTTTTAAACCTTGGCGCACTAGAGGTTCTGTCCTCGGTCGCAAAATTAAATAAGCAACTCGCTGCACTTCTGCTGCGGGGTCAAGCAGCGCCTCAATTGCTAAATTTAAACCAGCGCCTCCGTATTTAGGAGCATCTTTAACGGCGGCAATCCGCGACTCGATACTAGGGCTGTTGAAGCGCTGCTTGACCCCGGCAATGCCTCCCAAAACAGCGCCGGCGATCGGGATTTGACTTTGACCGCCGAGGACGGCATCATATTCTCTAGGTTGGTTAGGATTGTCGGCCATCATATCATTTTAGATTTTAGATTTTGGATTTTAGATTGGGGATTTTAGATTGAAGAATTGGATGAGTAAAAAAATCGAACTCCCGCACGGATAAATCGGGGCAATTGTTATCGGATACTCTGTTGTGATTTTCTGAACATATGAATCCGGGGGCTTGTAACCGGGCTGCTTTCGCTGACGTTCAAACCGCGTTTAAGATCGCAAATTCTAACTTGTTGACTGTTGCTGTTTATGCTATTATAATCAAATCAGCGTTTTACACAAAAATCCGAAAGTGATATGTCACACTTCACAACTATCAAGGTTCAGATCAAGAACGGCGAACTGCTGCATCAAGTGTTGGAAGAGTTGGGTTATCAAGTAGAGTGCAATGTGCAGGTGCGGGGTTATCGGGGCGACAAAACTAATGCCGAGTACGTGATTCGGCAATCCAATGGTTACGATTTGGGTTTTCGCCGCAACGGAGAGGATTACGAATTGGTAGCGGATTTTTGGGGCGCTCGAATTAACCAGCAGGAATTTGTCAATTCAATTAGTCAAAAATACGCGCGCAAAAGTTTGATGGCGGCGGTGCAGTCAGAGGGTTTTCATGTTGAAGAAGAGGAAACTTTGGCAGATGGAACGCTCAGAGTTGTAGTGGGTAGATGGGTTTAAAACTCGCCCTGGAGTAACTCGTTTTTACCTATCAAGAGGAATCACCATGTGGCGATCGGCGATCGTACTAATCATCCTCGCGCTTGTAGTTGGCATTGTTGGCGCGATCGCCCTTGGATCATACCGCTGGCATCTGGGTACAAAGGAACTGCGAGCCAATCTGGAAGCTGCACGCTTGCCGATTAAACCTCTCACATTTGATGCGCGGGAAATCGCCGATTTACCCCAGCCAGTGCAGCGCTACTTTCGCGCGGTGCTCAAGGATGGACAACCGCTAATTGCAGCAGCCCGGGTTTCCCACGAAGGCACGTTTAACATGAGCGAAACCGCAGAAAAATGGAGCGCCTTCACCTCAACTCAACTGGTAATTACTCAGCGCCCTGGCTTTGACTGGGACGGGCAAATTGCCATGATGCCCGGTATCAATGCGTTTGTTCATGATGCCTACATTTCTGGGGAAGGCATCCTCCATGCAGCGCTGCTGGGCCTGGTGACTCTGGCGGATATGCGGGGCACTCCAGAAGCTGCACAAGGGGAACTGATGCGCTTTTTCGCGGAGGCTGCTTGGTATCCGACGAGACTGCTGCCGAGTCAAGGTGTTCGCTGGGAGGCGATCGACAATTCTTCTGCCAGAGCAACGCTACAGGATGGCGACACCGCTGTTTCCCTGGATTTCCGCTTTGATGAAGCAGGGCTAATCGCCAGTATCCGCGCCGAGGCCCGCGCCCGTACAGTTAACGGGGGGCTGCTGTTTGCGCCCTGGCAAGGCCGTTTCTGGGACTACGAGTTGCGAGACGGTATGCGGATTCCGCTCTCCGGTGAGGTGGCGTGGCAACTGTCTGATGGCTCGCTATTGCCCTACTGGCGCGGCCGCATCACGAATATTGCCTATGAGTTGGCGCGATGATTCTAGTTTGTGTTGTAGGGTGCGTCTGAGTCTGAGATTTTCTCCCCTATTTCATGGGAACAATCTGATCATTAGAGTACACAGGTAAACGGGTATTAGCAAAAAAAGTTAATTATCCATGAACCTTACACAGTTCAAGACAGCAGTAAGGGAACTTCCAGAAAATGAACTCGCAGAGTTTCTCGAATGGCTTGATGAGTTCCAAAAAGCTCTCGCCGCTCGCCAGTGGATCGATTCTGTACGAGTTAAGATAGATGCTGCTGTTGCCATGTCCGAACATACTCCACCGATTGACGGCGAAACCTTTATTGCAGGGATTTTGGAGAATCCAAGTCCACCTGCTTAACCTGCTCTAAAGGTATATGTAGCGCTTCTGCAATTTGCTCGTCGCTCAAGCCAAACTGCCGTAATTTATCAATTGTTTCAATCTTAGTTTGATTTTTGCTTTCCTCCTGCAAGTCGGGAATTTCCGGCTGACTTTTATCTGGGGTAGGAGTAGAAGGATTAGGACAATTGTTAATGTAGCTAATTTTGTTACTATTTTTAAAAGTATTTTTATTACCAAGATTTATATTATGATTTATTTGCCTTTCTATAACGGATTCAAGATTACTTTTTTTAACTTGTTCGCCAAACACTTCAGATAACATTTGCAAAAGCTCGTAACTGGCTTTTTTAACGTGCTGGGAGCTATAACCATAAGTTTCTGCAACGTCAGCATATCTTTGACGATTCAGTATGCCTGCGATAATCCTCCGCTGCAAGTTATTTAGACGTTTACCTGTGTTGGTATAGACAGCTTCATCGACAAATTGCAAGATCTGAGGACTGTCCATAGGTGGGATGGTGAGATAGGTATGGTTACTATACCAAACTTTTTCCCACTTTTTCCAACTTTTTGGGCCTCGCATCCGAATTTTAGGAAGTTCCCACTTTTTCCAACTTTTTTCCCTTTACATTTTTTGTGCGATCGGTCTAGGATGGAAAAAAAATTAGGAGGTGATTTATGGGAAGAGATCGAGTTTGGCCAAGAACTTGGAATACTTACTCTGAATTGCCTGGGTATCAAGTTAAGTTTAACGTTGATACATCATCAGGTCTTGTAATAGGCTTCCTTGTAGCACCTGCCAGTGAGTCGCGTCCAGATGACAACCATGTTCATTATTGGTATAATAACCAATCACGGCAATCTGGCTACCAAATGAAGAGTGGAGGTAGCCATTTTGCTTCGAGTTTTTCTGATTATGTGATCGAGGATATAGGGCAAAAACTGCCTGATCTCTTGATGAAATAGATGGCAGGAGATATATACTGTTTAGATATAGTATATGGGGGTAAAACCCCTGACAAGTGGTTCGTTTAGGCGTTGACTTTTTCAGAACGGTGAAAGGCATTTATTCAGATGTCTACAAAGGGAAGATAGCAGGGCGTATAACTGTTTACATCTGAGTTTTACTTAACAACATTAGCAATAAATATTAAACACTGAAACCTCATGGCTGATCCACTTGCCTTAGCGAAAATCGGACCTAATGCCGACCTGCAAAAGGCCGACCTGCGTGATGCCGACCTGCGTGAGGCCAACCTGAGCGGTGCCGACCTGCGTGGTGCCAACCTGCATCATGCCAAACTGAATGGTGCCGACCTGCGTGATGCCAAACTGAATGGTGCCGACCTAACTATGGCAAAACTGGATGGTGCAAACCTGAGTAGTGCCAATCTTAGTAAGGCCAACCTGCACCTTGCCTACCTGCAACATAGCAACCTGCAAAATGCCAACCTGCAAAATGCCAACCTGGGTGATGCCTACTTGCCTAGTGCCGACCTGCGTAGTGCCGACCTGCGTAGTGCCAACCTGAGTCAGGCCGAGCTGCCTAATGCCGACCTGCGCGGTGCCGACCTGCGTGATGCCAACCTGAGTAAAACCGACTTTACTTCTGCCGACCTGAGTTATGCCGACCTGCGTGGTACTAATCTAGAAGATGCCGATCTGGAGTGGGCCAACCTGCAATTTGCCAAAAGGTAGGGTTTGGGCATGAGTTTCGCGATCGCATGATTCGGGACTACTTCCTGTTTACGTCTGCCTTGGCGATTGCTATAAATTAATGGTGTAGTTGTAAGTGCTTCAAGCTGTTGAATGTGTGACTAATGTTCAAAGCTCGCCCTAACCAAAAAACCAAAGGGCGATCGCGTTTCTGATTCGTTGCTCATCACGATCGAATCACGTTGACAACAAACCTTTTCCTATAATCTCTCGAATTTCTGTAATAAACTCTGCTGGAGTTTGAATGCTCAACCCGCTTTGTGCAGCAACTTCAGCCGTAAAATCTTTGGTATTTAAGCTCAAGAGGCGATCGACATTTGCCAGAACAGCCGCCGCTAAAATCGGGGTATCTTTAGCTTCAATAATAGCCGCCCACCGCGATGATTCTTCTAGTGAAGGATCGGGTTAAATTTCGGGGTTAATAGTAGCTAGCAACTCTGTAAAAATTGGCAAAGCAGCAGGTATTTTTTTACGTAAATTGCGATCGCATTCCTGCAAAACTTGCTCAGATACAACCAACTTGAAAAGACCTATTTCTGCCCAGGGCTATTTCATTCTAAACAAGTCTTTGAGGATGTTAAAATTAAAGCCAGCAAGACGTTGAGCTTGAGCCATGTT
>NZ_JAUBRN010000110.1:0-6838 GCF_036701875.1 Microcoleus sp. MON1_C5
CAAGGTCGCGTTATCAATACTTGGGCTGATGTGATCAACCGCGCTAACTTGGGTATGGAAGTAATGCACGAGCGCAACGCTCACAACTTCCCTCTCGACTTGGCTGCTGGCGAAACAACTCCCGTAGCTTTGGTTGCTCCTTCTATCAACGGCTAAGTTTTAGCTTTTGATTGATAAAAAGCGCTCCTAGAAATAGGGGCGCTTTTTGTTTGGGGAAAATTTTTTTTAGAGACCTGCTTCTATCCCTTAAATCCCTTAAATCCGTTACCCCCTTACCTCCCTTACATCCATTCGTTGCTTTCCTTCTTCCTTTTTACTTGTTTTTTCTTCCTTTATTCTTTAATTTTTTATGATTACTATAGAACATAGCCACTAGGCCGATCTAGATACTGTGACATACTCCACGGGCGAAATCTTATATTATGGTCTAGGATTCCAATAGTCGGATTCAGGATATGTTGGGCTTGCTATAAAGTGTTCGCTAGCAGCAATGCAATTGTGTCAATTCCAGAATCTAACCATAGACAAATGTAGCTGATCGGGAGTCGCTCCTCACCGTCCCAAGCGCTCTATCTGTAAGGAGAATTTGTATTATGAAAGATGGACAAGAAGTACGCCGCGTCTCCACAGCCGTCATTGCTGGTGTTTGCGGGTTCGCTTTACTGGCGGGAGGGGGCATTGCCTGGTGGACCGCGAACCGTTCGCCAACCCCCGCAGGTACGCAGTCTTCTGCTCAAACTACCGCTCCGCCGCTGTCCCCAAGCCCTGCGGAATCTCCTGCTGTAGTTATCCCCGTACCCCCTCCAAATCCTGTACAAGTGCCACAGGTTCAGACGCCACAGGTTCAGACGCCGCAGGTTCAGACACCTCAAGCTCAGACGCCGCAGGCTCTAGTCCTAAAGTCGCCGCAGCCAAAGCCTTTGCCGCAGACGGATGTCCAGACAGTGCAAGTCTACTGGGTTAAAGATGCCAGCGGTAAATTTGAGGGAGTTCCTACGAAAGTAGCTGTCAAACAAGCTGACAAGCCTGATGCAGCTTTACAAGCTGCTTTTAACAGTTTGTTGGCCGGGCCGAAGGATGGAACTGTTTCTAGCGAAATTCCTAAGGGGACAAAACTCAGGGGTTTGAGTGTTAAGAATGACGGAGTTTATGTCGATTTGTCAGCCGAATTTACTTCGGGGGGAGGGAGCAATTCGATGACTGGCCGGTTAGGGCAAGTTATCTATACCGCTACGAGTTTAAAACCGAATACCAAGGTTTGGATTTCGGTGGAAGGGAAGCCTTTAGAACTTTTAGGCGGCGAAGGTTTGGAGGTGGCTCAGCCGAGTACCCGCCAAAGTTTTGACAAAAATTTTCCCCTTTAGTAATTATGAGTCATTAGTTACAAGCCATTAGTCATCGGTCTGAAGGCCGATCGTAGGAATTGATAACTGATGACTCATGACTGAGGACTGAGAACTGGCAACTAATTTTCAGTGCTTCGTAGTTAGGCTAAATGCCCGAAAGTGTAGGGCTTGCTGTTCGATCCTGCTGGCAAGCCGATCGCACACCATATTACACAGCTCAAAAATTAACTCGTCCTGCACCTTATAATAAGCTGAAGTTCCTTCACTCCGGCGAGTGAGGATACCAGCTTGGAGCATGAGTTTTAGGTGCTTAGAAACATTGGCTTGACTCGTTTGAGTAGCTTCCACCAATTCTTGCACGCATTTTTCGCCGTCGCGAAGCAAGTTCAAAATTCGTAAACGCATGGGTTCGCTCAAAATGCTGAAATACTCAGCAACTTGTTGCACAACCTCTTGCGGGACAGGCTGGGATGACTTCATCAAACTCACCGGAGAGAAGTGATCGGGAAATATTAGCATTTATTCTGTCCATAACAATAAAGTAATCCTTCAATCCGGATTAATTCGCATCAAAACTTGACCGTATTCGACAGGTTCGCCATTTTGAACTAAAATTTCCATCACTTGACCGGAGACTTCATCCGCATCGATCTCGTTCATCAGCTTCATCGCTTCGATAATACAGACTGTCTGATTGACCTTGATGCGATCGCCCACATTGACAAAAGGTGGCTCGTCAGGAGCTGCAGCGCGATAAAAGGTTCCTACCATCGGCGAGATAATTGGCACCCATTTCGTATCGACAGAAGCAGGTACGGCAGCAGGTACGGCGACAGGGGCGACGGGTACAGGGGCAGCCAGATCCGCTGCTAAATTTTGGTCAACAGCAGGAGGTGACGCTAATGTGGGGCTAGCAACAGCGGCCAACGCGCTCGGAGCGACAGTCGCCACGGCAGCAGGGAGCGCAGCAGAGGTGCCTGCTGAACTTGCCAGAATGCCTTTGCGTACTGTCAGTTCAATATCCCCACTTTTTAAGGTCAGTTCCGAAATGCCAGTTTTGTCTAATACAGTTAGCAGGTCACAAAGCTGGTTTAAGTCTAGTTGCACAGCAGATTCAAGGGTAATTGAGAATTGAAAATTGAAAATTGAAAATTGAAAATTCAGAATCAGGCGAAGCTAGGAGCATCAACGACTTTGGAGGCAAAAGGGAGAGTTTTTAAGCTGTGAGCGATGAGTATTGAATTTGGACTTCTTTAACTCATAACTCAAAACTCAAAACTAAAAACTCCCTTTTCCTCCCTCGTTTCTACTCTCGGCCGAGGTACTTGTCTTCACGAGTATCAATCCGAATCCGTTCTCCAATGGAAATAAATAGAGGCACCATAATCTGAGCGCCAGTGGAGAGGATGGCGGGTTTGCTGCCACCAGTGGCAGTATCTCCTTTGACTCCGGGATCGGTTTGTATCACTTCCAAGACAACAGAGTTGGGCAGTTCCACTTCCATGATTTGGTCGTTCCAGCGCAGGATGCTGACTTCCATACCTTCAGTGAGGTACTTGACACGATCGCCTATTTGCTTAGCACTGAGCCGACTTTCCTCGTAAGTTTCCATATCCATAAAGACGAGCTCGTCGCCCTCTTTATAGGTATGTTGCATCACGCTCTTTTCCAGGTTGGCTTGAGGCATTGTCTCGCCCGCCCGGAAGGTTTGTTCTACTACGTTTCCGGTTTGGACGTTTTTTAATTTTGTCCGCACGAAAGCCGAGCCTTTTCCTGGCTTGACGTGGAGGAATTCGATAACCCGCCACACGCCGTTATTCCATTCAATTGAAACACCTGGTCGAAAGTCGTTACTGGAGATCATATAAATTTTTGCGGGCAATCCCGTCGCCTTGCGGGCACGGGGGAACTACAGTCAGGTTAAAGCCGCAGTCTAGCTGACGGCATCAAAAAGCAATTGGCATTTTATTTTACCGTTCAAAGGGAGCAAGTGCTGTACGGAAATCTTAATGACAGGGGGCAAGGGGCTGTTGTTAGTGGGTAACTGCCTCCCGGGCCGAAGGAACAGACACTTTAGATGGGTAGCAGCTTAGAGGGCGGGCAGCGCTGTGGGAAGATAATAGAGGCAATAAAAGTTAAAGTTATGTTGCATTGGCCTAATTTCTCGATCGATACGTGCAAGCGCTGGGTCAAAACCGTCGCTTTAGCGCTCTTGCTGTTCACTCTCTCCCTGAGTTTCAGTGCAGTCTCCCATGCCAAACGGCCCAGCAGCAGTATGCCTGCAGGGAATGCGATTACGGACGGGCGGGCGCTGCTGCGCTTCGCTTTACCTATTGACAATCAGACTGTGCGAGAGTTGCAAATTAGTCTCGAAGACATTGGCAACCACATACGGTCTAAACGTTGGGGTCCCATTAGCAGCGATGTCAGCAAGGCTTCCAGGATTCTCAACCTTCGGGAATCTGACCTTTTAGAGAGTATTCCCGACACCAAAAAGCCGGAAGCTGAAACTCTAGTTGCAGCAGTCAAGAACGGAATTGCTCAACTGGAAAAGGCTGTTGAGGCTAAAGACAAGGAAAAAGTGATTGACTTGAAAGCCACAATCCTCGGTTCGGTAGGCGAACTCGAAGAGTTGATGGTGACAAAGTTTCCGTTTGAAGTGCCGGCCAAGTATGCTAATCTGCCTCAACTGAAAGGGCGCGCTACTGTGGCTGTACAAACTGAAAAAGGGGAAATTACTGTTGTGGTTGACGGCTACAGCGCGCCGGTTACGGCTGGTAATTTTGTCGATTTGGTCGATCGAGGTTTTTATGACGGTTTGCCGTTTATTCGATCCGAAGAATCCTACGTTTTGCAAACCGGAGACCCCGAAGGCAAGGAAGAGGGTTTTATTGACCCAGCTACTGGCAAATACCGGAATGTGCCGCTAGAAGTGCTCGTCAGGGACGAAAAAGAACCTATTTACGGGATTACTCTAGAAGATGCGGGCCGTTATCGCGACGAACCTGTTTTGCCTTTTTCTGCTTTCGGTACTGTGGCCATGGCCCGTACAGAAACTGAGCCTGATAGCGCTTCTTCTCAGTTTTTCTTTTTCTTGTTTGAGCCTGAACTCACGCCCGCCGGTCTGAATTTGTTGGACGGCCGATATGCTGTTTTTGGTTACATGATTGAAGGAAAAGAAGTTTTGGAGCAACTGAAGCAGGGAGACAAGATTGTATCTGCTAAGGTAGTTAAAGGAATCGAAAATTTGGTGCGACCTCAAGTTTAATTAATGACGGCGATTGAAATCGCTGCTTGTCAAAAGTAACGGCGATTGAAATCGCTTTTACAGAAACAAAGCCCGCCTGCGCGGGCTGAAAAAATCAATATTGACTGCGATTGAAATCGTTTCTGGATGCTGAAGGAGATTGAAATCGCTTCTGCACAGATAAATCCCGCATTAGCGGGCTGGAAGAAGAGATAATTTTTATAGTTTCGTTATTGAAATTAGGAATTAAATCGAGAATATGGCTATTTTACAATTTTTATTGGTAATAGGTTTGGGCGGATTCACAGGATTGTTGATTGTAAAAAATGTGAATGAAAGCAAGCAAAAGCAGCGTTTGGATGAGGCTTTTTATGAGTTATTGGAAACTCAAAACAGTCAAATTTCGTTGATTCAACTGGCGGCTAAGGCTAGAGTTGAGGCAGAAGTTGCCCAGCAGTATTTAACTCGGCAAGTTAAGATTTTTTCGGCGGTTTTAGAGGTAGATGATGAAGGGGATACTTTTTATAGGTTTCCTAAGTTGCGCTTGCCGCCGAGTTCGGGTAAGGAATGGTGAATTGAGAAAGTGCGATCGACTAATTCAAATTTATGCAAGTTAAAGATATCGGTGAACAAGGCCTTTTAAGAATATTGCAAAAATTCTGCCCCGCAGAGATAGTTGGTGATGATTGCGCTGTCATGGCTACAACTCCCAACCAATCTCTCGCTATCACTACAGATATGTTGGTGGATGGACTGCATTTTAGCGATCGCACTACGGGGCCTTATTACGCAGGATGGCGCGCCGCAGCAGCGAATTTGTCGGATCTCGCGGCTATGGGAGCAAAGCCTCTGGCGGTGACTGTAGCCCTCGCTGTGGCGGCGGATACGGCTGTGGAGTGGGTTGAAGAGTTTTATCGGGGGATGACGGCTTGCTTACAAGAATATGATACGCCGATCGTCGGTGGCGATGTTGTGCGATCGCCCGTGGTGACGGTGGCGATTACTGCTTTCGGACAAGTTGAGTGCGATCGTACCATTAGTCGGTCAAATGCGCGATCGGGCTGGGCGATTGTCGCTACTGGAGTTCACGGAGCCTCCCGCGCCGGATTAGAATTGCTGTTAAATCCAGAATTCGGGCAAAATCTTGCAGAAGTCGATCGAGCTTCTTTAATTCTCGCTCACCAGCGTCCTAAACCGAGGCTGGATGTTTTGCCGGTTGTTTGGGAAATATTAGGTTCCGAAGGTGCGATGGAACCCCCCCTCACTCCCCCCCTTGGTAAGGGGGGGAAGCAAGATTTCAATTCTCCCCCCCTTGGTAAGGGGGGGCCGGGGGGGGTTCAATCCTCAATTGCAATCGCCGGAATGGACAGCAGCGACGGTTTAGCTGATGCGATTATTCAAATTTGTCGGGCTAGCGGTGTTGGCGCAAAAGTCGATCGCACAAAAATACCAATTACCCATATTTTCAGCGAAATTCTATCAACCGAAAAAGCTTTAGATTGGGCATTATACGGCGGGGAAGACTTCGAGTTAGTGGTGTTTTTGCCGATTGCAAATGCTCAGTTATTAGTGGAAAAAATAGGAAATGGAGCCGCGATTGTGGGAACTGCTACGGATAGCACCGATATCTGGTTAACTGATAGCACCGGCATTTATCCTGATGCTATATTAAACCTCGATCGAGGATTTCAACATTTCTGAATTATCTCTTATCTTAGTCCGCCCTGGCGGACATCGTTTTTGTAGTCGCGGTTTCAACCGCCGGGTTACTTTTTGGTTTGTGTGTTTGACTTTTTCGAGGTTGATTGGGTCTAGTTTTTTCAGATAACCCCACCCCTCGTTATTTAACGTTCCTACGTTATTGAACGAGAAATTCTCACGGGTATAGACTGTTAAAGTTTCCTCAAAAAAGCCGATCGCCCGTTACAGATTTTCCGCCAGCGAACCGTTGATTCTGTCACTGTAGGCAATAGCTAGGTTATTTTGAGTCTCTGCCCATTGTTCAGGGAAATCCTCAAAGGTATAAACTGTTAAAGCCGCCTCATAAAAGCCGATCGCCTGTTCCAGATTATCCGCCCGCGAACCGTTGATTCTGTCACTGTAGGCAAGGGCTAGGTTATTTTGAGTCTGTGCCCATTTTTCAGGGAAATCTTCAAAGGTACGAACTGTTAAAGCAGCCTCATAAAAGCCGATCGCCCGTTCCAGATTATCCGCCCGTGAACCGTTGATTCTGTTACTGTAGGCA
>NZ_JAUBRN010000110.1:6938-8652 GCF_036701875.1 Microcoleus sp. MON1_C5
AAAAGCCGATCGCCCGTTCCAGATTATCCGCCCGTGAACCGTTGATTCTGTTACTGTAGGCAAGGGCTAGGTTATTTTGAGTCATTGCCCAATCTTCAGGGAAATCCTCAAGGGTATAAACTGTTAAAGCAGCCTCATAAAAGCCGATCGCGTGTTCCAGATTATCCGCCCGCGAACCGTTGATTCTGTATAAGTAGGCATTAGCTAGGTTATTTTGAGTCTCTGCCCATTGTTCAGGGAAATCCTCAAGGGTACGAACTGTTAAAGCAGCCTCATAAAAGCCGATCGCCCGTTCCAGATTATCCGCCCCCGAACCGTTGATTCTGTTACTGTAGGCAAGGGCTAGGTTATTTTGAGTCATTGCCCATTTTTCAGGGAAATCTTCAAGGGTATAAACTGTTAAAGCTGCCTCATAAAAGCCGATCGCCCGTTCCAGATTATCCGCCCGCGAACCGTTGATTCTGTATAAGTAGGCATTAGCTAGGTTATTTTGAGTCATTGCCCAATCTTCAGGGAAATCCTCAAGGGTACGAACTTTTAAAGCAGCCTCATAAAAGCCGATCGCCCGTTCCAGATTATCCGCCCGTGAACCGTTGATTCTGTTACTGTAGGCAACAGCTAGGTTATTTTGAGTCATTGCCCAATCTTCAGGGAAATCCTCAAAGGTACGAACTGTTAAAGCAGCCTCATAAAAGCCGATCGCCCGTTCCAGATTATCCGCCCGCGAACCGTTGATTCTGTTACCGTAGGCAGCAGCTAGGTTATTTTGAGTTTGAGCATAGTGTTCGCTCCCCGGTTCCAGATTATTTAAAACTATTTGAAAACCCGTAATGGCAATTTCAATATTATTCGCTATATTCCCGCGGGGAAAGTTCCACAGATGAATACTTAAATTTTCAATGACGCCGACAATGGAGCTAATTGTTTCTGCATTTTCGCCATCAAGTAACTTTTCGGCTACTTGCTGTAAAGTTTCGGCAAAACGGCTATTGAGGAGATGTTCCCGTTGATCCAGCATGGGGTAAATTACTTTAATATCCCTATCGCTAGCTTCTTCTGCTTGCAATAATTCTAGGATAAAGTTTGCATACTCTTGCGAATTTTCACCTTCAGAATTATTGCTATCTCCGTCATCGTTCATATCGATGAATTGCTCTAGATGACTGACCAGATTTCGGAGGAAATTAGAGCCATTTTCGCGTCCTTCTTCTGCCAAGGTGGATGCTACTAACTCGCAAGTTTCCAGAAATCCGCGATCTAATAATTCTGAGTTATCCTGTAATATCTGCGGTTCGTCTCCGTTGGGGCAATTCAGCAGGGTGTGAATTAATTGCAGATAGGCTTGGGCGCGGTTTTCTTGCATTGTGGGGAGTTGTCAATAACACCGGGATTTATTTTATCATGATTGGGGGTGGGTTTTTGGGTGGCGAGAAACCGGGTTTTTGCGAAGATATTTAATCGGAGGCGAAGATATCGGAAAAAAACCGATTTCTGAGATGGTGCGTGGTGACGAGAAACCGGGTTTTTGCGAAGATATTTAATCGGAGGCGAAGATATTGGAAAAAACCCGGTTTCTGAGATTGTGCGCGAAGATGTCGGAAAAAACCCGGTTTCTGAGATTGTTAATGCTGCATCACTTTAACCCTCTTTTGTCACTCTCGTGGTAGTATAAGCAGTGACACACCCCAAAAGCATTGCCAGTCCTATGGTAGAC